>JAZQUF010000056.1:0-3149 GCA_045631165.1 Acutalibacteraceae bacterium | reverse complement strand
CAGGGAAAGGGAGGGGGCCCAGGCGTACCCCGCCACCAGGGGGTTGCGGTCCCGACACCGTGCGGGGTGTCGACAGGCCGATTTCATCGGCTCCTGAGCCCCCGTCCCCACTTGCAGAAATCTCTCTGTTGTGTTAAAATATTTCCGGTGATTAAAATGAAATGCAATATTTGTCCAAGGCAATGTAATGTTGATAGAAATGTACAGAAGGGTTACTGCAAGATGCCCACTGAATTTGTTCTGGCGAGAGCAGGCCTTCACTTCTGGGAGGAACCGCCGATAAGTGGTGAAAACGGAAGCGGCACAGTGTTTTTTTCAGGGTGTAATCTCGGATGTGTATACTGTCAGAACTATGAAATCAGCCACGGAGAATCGGGAAAAGAAATAAGCGGTGAACGTCTTAAGGAAATTTTCGATGAGCTGATTTCTGAGGGCGCTCATAATATAAACCTTGTCAATCCGACTCACTACGCTTCTTTGTTAAAAGAAGTTCTGACTGAATATAAAAGTACAGTGCCTGTTGTTTATAATACATCGGGTTATGAACGAACAGAAACTCTCAGAGCGCTTGAGGGCCTTGTGGATATATACTTGCCTGATCTTAAATATATAAGCGGTGAAAAAAGCTTCAGGTATTCTGCCGCTGCAGATTATTTTGAGTATGCATCAAAGGCACTTATAGAAATGAAGCGTCAATGCAGTGAAAATGTTTATAATGAAGACGGAATAATGCAGAAGGGTATGATAGTAAGACATCTGGTTTTACCGAAGAACACCAACCAAAGTATAGAAGTGTTAAAGTGGATAGCGGAGAATTTAGGCGTTGACACTGCAATAAGCATTATGTCACAGTATACGCCGTACGGTAAAACAGACAATTATCCTGAGCTTCAGAGAAAAATAACGCAAAGAGAGTATGACAAGGTTTTAACAGCGGCGTTGGATTTGGGTTTTACAAATATTTTCACTCAGGAGCCGACTTCTGCAACTACGGAATTTATTCCTGATTTTGATTTGACAGGCGTATAACAGATGTGATACAATAAAGCATATTAATTTTTTGGAGGAATTAGAAATGAAAGGATTTTTCGGAGAATTTAAAAAGTTCATAATGAGAGGCAATGTTATTGATCTTGCTGTCGGTGTTATCATAGGCGGTGCCTTCCAGGCGATTGTTAATTCATTGGTTAACGATATCGTATCCCCTGTGCTTTCACTCGCAACAAAAGGTGTTAACTTTGCTGACAAGTTCATTGTGCTCACAGGTGACGAAGTTACATTTGCTACAGTTGATGCTGCAAAAGAAGCCGGTTATGCTACACTCAATTACGGTGGATTCATTACTGCTATAATCAACTTCATTATTATGGCGTTTGTAATTTTCCTTCTCGTAAAGACAATCAATAAGATTTCAGATATGGGTAAGAAAAAGGAAGAAGCTGCCCCTGCAGAGCCTACAACAAAGACTTGTCCCTTCTGCCAGAGCGAAATCAGCATCAAAGCTACAAAATGTCCTCACTGTACATCAGATATTCCCGAAGCTGAGGAGGAATAATCAATGCTCGGTTTTATCGGTACGGGTAATATGGCAACAGCCATAATCAAAGGTATTGTTGCTTCAGATATGCTCAAGGGCGAGGATATTGCAGTTTATGATATTGCCGAAGATAAGGCAAAAGCACTCGCTGAGGAATACGGCGTGAAAGTTTTTGGCAGCGAAAACGATATTGCAAAGAATTGCGATAAAGTTGTGCTCAGTGTTAAACCTAATGTTTTTCCTTTGCTTCTCAGCAAAATCGATGCAGAACTGAAAGAATGCAATCCGCTTATCATTTCAATTGCGGCAGGCAAGACTATAGACTTTATTTCAGGTTGTCTTTCATACGATGCGAAAATAGTAAGAGTTATGCCTAATATCAATGCTAAAGTCGCAGGTGCAGTTTCGGCGTATTGCGGAAAAGAAAATGTCAGTGAAGATGAGTTGGAGTTTGTCAGGGCTCTTTGCGAAAGCTTTGGCATTGCGGTCAATATAAATGAAAATCTTTTTTCGACCTACAGTGCGATAGGAGGGTGCAGTCCTGCTTTTGTTTATATGTTTATCGATTCTCTTGCAAGAGGAGCTGTGAAAAACGGTATGCCTAAGTCTCAGGCTCTTGAGGTCGCGGCAGGTGCAGTCCTCGGCAGTGCCAAGATGCTTCTTGAAAGTGATGAGCACCCCTGGGCGCTTGTTGATCAGGTCTGTTCACCCGGCGGAACAACCATCGAGGGTGTAACCTCTCTTAAAAATGACGGCTTCGAATCAGCTGTTATGAATGCTGTGCAGGCTGCCATTGACAAAGATAAAAGATTGTAATATTTACGGAGAGTTGAAGTTGATTTCAGCTCTCTTTTTTCTTTTGTTTGAGGTGGTGCAGGAGGGGGTGGCGGCTGCGTGAAATCGCCTTTGGCGATTTCCGGGGATGCTGTGCATCCCCGCGCCGAATGAATTCGGCGACGTAGCCGCCTCCCTCCCGATATGCTTCACTAAAAATAAAGTTATAATCACTGCCTGCTCTTGACTTTTTCTCAGTATTGTTTACAATATATAATGAAATAATTTAATCGTTTAAAGGATGATGAAAAATGAAAGCAATTGTAACAGTAATCGGTAAGGACAAATCAGGTATCATTGCAGAGGTGTGCACACTTCTCGCAAATGCTAAGGTGAATATTCTTGATATCAGCCAGACAGTAATGCAGGGCTTCTTTACAATGACAATGCTTATTGATCTTACAGAGTCAACAAAGGATTTTGTGGTTCTCAGCGATGACCTTAAAACTAAGGGTGAAGAAATGGGCCTTAACATCAGAATGCAGAGAGAAGATATCTTCGATCTTATGCACAGAGTATAAGTCAGGGGGGACCGATAATGCATAATCAGAAAGAAATAATGTCCACCATCAATATGATTGACCATCAGCATCTTGATGTCAGAACCATCACAATGGGTATCTCTCTTCTTGACTGCTGCAGTGACAGTGTTGAGGTGACAGCTAAAAAGATATACGATAAAATCACTCGCCTTGCAGAAAATCTTGTTAAAACAGGTGAGGATATCGAGCGTGAGTTTGGTATTCCTATTGTCAACAAGCGTATTTCAGTAACTCCT
>JAZQUF010000055.1:0-20643 GCA_045631165.1 Acutalibacteraceae bacterium | reverse complement strand
GAGGATTTGAACGGTATGATGAGGTTTCGCCTGAGGGGATAAGCTCGTCAGGTGTTGTTACATCATCGTGGATAACACACGCAAGCTTAACAAGAAGATTATCTTCGAGTGCATACATCTTGGGCCAGTCCGTGATGTTGGGGCCGAACTTGAGCTCAGCGCTTTCATCAGCCTTGCCGAAGCCCTGATATACTCTCTTTTCATATACGCCCTGCTCGAAAGCGTAAGTGCTGTCGTACTCGGGAATCTCAACGTCAGTTGCAGCTGTAAGCACGCCCTTGTTAAGAGCAGTTGCAGCAATTGAGCGTGAATCCACAAGAGCAACACCTGAAAGCTGACCGTCACCGGGCTTGCTGCCTTCTCTGTTGGGGAAGTTACGTGTTGTATGTCTGATTGAAAGACCATTGTTTGCGGGCACGTCACCTGCACCGAAGCAAGGACCGCAGAAGCAAGGCTTGAATACTGCGCCTGCTTCAAGAAGCTTGCCCTGAACACCGTTTCTGATAAGTGCAAGGTTAACAGGCACACTTGAGGGGTACACGGAAAGATTGAAGTAGCCGTCACCTGTGCTCTTGCCGTCAAGGATTGCAGCAGCTTCGCAGATGTTTTCAAACATACCGCCTGCACAGCCTGCAATTACGCCCTGATCAATCATAATCTTGCCGTCAACAACCTTGTCCATAAGCTTGAAGTCAACCTTATCACCGAACTGAGCCTTAGCTGCCTTTTCAACCTCGCGGAGAATTTCAGGATTTGCCTGAAGCTCGTGGATAGTGTAAGCGTTTGAGGGGTGGAAGGGGAGAGCAATCATGCTTTCTATTTTGGCAAGGTCAATTTTGATTGCCATATCGTAATATGCAACCTTTTCGGGTGTGAGCTCTTTATAGTCCTGAGGTCTGCCGTGTGTGGTGTAGAAGTCCTTAACCTTTTCGTCAGTTTCCCAGATTGATGAAAGACAAGCTGTCTCGGTGGTCATAACGTCGATACCGATACGGAAGTCCATGCTGAGATTCTTCACACCGGGGCCTACGAATTCGAGCACCTTATTGGTAACAAGACCCTCTTTGAATACTGCACCGCAAAGAGCGATAGCAACGTCGTGAGGACCGATACCTCTCTTGGGAGCATTCTCAAGGTAAACGAGTACAACCTGAGGAGGAGTGATATCCCATGTGTTTGAAAGGAGCTGTTTAACAAGCTCGGGACCGCCTTCACCTACACCCATAGTACCGAGAGCGCCGTAACGTGTGTGGCTGTCTGAGCCGAGAAGCATATTGCCGCACTTTGACATCATTTCTCTTGCGTACTGGTGGATAACTGCCTGGTTAGCGGGTACATAGATACCGCCGTATTTCTTAGCAGCTGAAAGACCGAAAACGTGGTCGTCTTCGTTGATAGTACCGCCTACTGCGCAAAGGCTGTTGTGGCAGTTTGTCATAGCATAGGGGAGAGGGAATTTCTTAAGACCGCTTGCACGGGCTGTCTGAATGATACCTACATAAGTGATGTCGTGTGAGATGAGTGAGTCAAACTTGACTCTCATCTTTTCAGCACCGGGAGTAGTGTTGTGTGAATTTAAAATTGAGTAGGCTATAGTGCCGTTTCTGTCATCACGCGCCTCAAGCCCCATTGATGAAAGCTTTGCTTTCTGTTCTTCGGCTGTGCCGTCAAGGAGCTCTCTGCCACCTACGAGATACACACCGTGGTTGATGATTTCTATCATGTTCAAAATCCTTTCTTTAAAAAGTTAAAAATGAGAAAAACTCCTCACTCCTAACTCCTGACTTTTTAATAGTATCTTCTGTAAATCGTATTAATCTCATTATAATACGCTTTATCAATAGAATTAAGTCCATCATGGCTTATGCGGAATGACCAGTTCTTTTCAGAGGTGCCGGGGATATTCATTCTTGCATCCTTGCCGTAACCCACCATATCCTGAACTGCAATTATTGCAGTGTCAGATGCACTCTTCCATACAGTTTCAATAACAGCTCTGCAAGAACCGCTGTAAGGTCCGCCGTCACCCCAGTTATTACCGCCGAAACAGCAGTAACGAAGAGCGTATGCTCTCTCATCGGGCGAGGCATCCCAGAGCCAGCCGAGGATAGTGTTGTTGTCGTGGGTACCCACATAGGCAACTGAATTTTTAGGATAATTATGAGGTAAGTGGGTGCTGTCACCCTGAGGGTCAAAGCCGAACTGAATTACTCTCATACCGGGGAAGTTTGTGTCTTCAAGGAGCTTTATTACATCCTCACCAAAGGTGCCGAGGTCTTCTGCAATAATATCCGCCTCGGGGAGATTTTCTGCTACTGCATTGAAAAGATCCATTCCCGGACCGTCTAGCCACTCGCCTGTTTTAGCTGTCTTGCTTTCTGCAGGTACTGACCAATATGAAGCAAATGCTCTGAAGTGGTCGATTCTCACCTTGTCATAAAGCTTGAGTGAGCATTCAAGTCTGTGGATCCACCACTCGTAGCCTGTCTCCTTCATCTTCTTCCAGTTGTAAAGGGGGTTACCCCAGAGCTGACCGTCTTCTGAGAAATAGTCGGGGGGCACGCCTGCAACGTGAGTCGGAGCAAGAGATTTTTCATTGATCTCGAAGAGTGAAAGGTTACTCCATACATCGGCACTGTCACGGCTGACATATATAGGCATATCGCCTAAGATATAAACATAGTTGGAATTTGCATATTCCTTGAGGCTTCTCCACTGAGTGAAGAAGATATACTGTGTGAATACATAAAAGGCAACAGCTTCTTCAAAATCACCTTTACATTTCTTAGCTTCGTCATAACGGGCGTGCTTTTCATACCATTCCCACCAGGGTTTTTCATCGTAATAATCACGAAGAGCCATAAAGTAGGCGTAATCCTCAGCCCATTTATTCTGCTCTCTGAAAATTCTGACGAGGGCTGCGGAATCACTGTCGATATTGTTAAAGGCTTTCTTTAAAAGCGCCATTCGTGTCTTGTAAGCAAAATTGTAATCAGTGCAGTAGATACTGCCGTCATATTCGCACTCTCTGATATCAGCCTCACTTACAAATCCCTTAGCACAAAGGTCGTCGGGGTCAATAAGTGAGATGTTTCCTGCAAAGGCACTGTATGAACAGTAGGGTGAACCGCTGGCGTCAGTGGGATTAAGTGGTAACACCTGCCAGTAACGGAAGTTCATCTGACGAAGAGAGTCTATAAATCTGCGGGCATCCTCACCCATAACGCCAATGCCGTATTTACCGGGCAGTGAGGTTATGTGCATCAGGACACCTGCTCTGCGTTGGTTTTTCATTGGGGGTACTCCTGTATTTTATAAATAATTATATATTATACAGTTAAAAGGGGACAGTTGCAATAGTTTAAAGTGAAAAATTTATTTTAAATATAAACAGGAAATTATAAATTGTTGTATTTCCGGCTTGTGCCGCCGTCTGCCTTTACCACAATTGACAAAAAGTACATTCCTTGCTATAATTTTCGGCAGATTCAGATTAAAAGGAAAGGAGAGACTTCATATGAAAGATACATCGAAAACAGAGCTTTTTGAAACTATGCCCATACCAAAAGCTGTAATGCAGATGTCCGTTCCTACGGTTGTAAGCTCTTTGGTTATGGTTATATATAGCCTGGCAGATACATTCTTTGTGGGCTTTCTCAATGACCCTGTGCAGAATGCGGCGGTAACACTTGCGGCACCCGTGCTTTTGGCATTCAATGCCGTAAACAATCTTTTTGGTGTCGGTTCATCAAGTATGATGAGCAGAGCCTTGGGCGCCAAGGCTTACGAAACAGCTAAAAAGAGCTCGGCAACAGGCTTTTACTGTGCCCTTGTGTCAGCACTTGTTTTTTCGTTGACCTATACGCTTCTGCGCACACCTGCGCTTACTCTTTTAGGTGCTGACGATGTGACACGAAAAGCCACCGCAGACTATCTTATGTGGACTGTCAGCTTTGGTGCAGTGCCGTCTATACTGAACGTTGTAATGGCATATATGGTACGCTCAGAGGGTGCATCACTTCACGCCAGCATCGGTACTATGAGTGGCTGTGTGCTGAATATTATCCTCGACCCGATTTTTATTATGCCCTGGGGGCTGGATATGGGTGCGGCAGGCGCAGGTCTTGCAACCTTTATTTCAAACTCTGTTGCATTTACTTATTTCATAGTTCTTACAATAATAAAGAGAAAGTCTACCTACGTGTGCCTGAAGCCCGATATGGTATCCAAACGCAAGAAGGTCATTTTAGGCATTGCCGCTGTAGGTATACCTGCTTCAATACAGAATCTTCTCAATGTTACGGGTATGACAATACTCAACAATTTCACGGCAGGGTACGGCTCGGATGCTGTTGCCGCTATGGGTATTGCCCACAAGGTCAATATGATTCCTCTTCAGATTGCCCTAGGTATATCTCAGGGTATAATGCCACTTATCGGCTACAACTATACTGCGAAGAATTACGCGAGAATGAAAGGCTTCCTGACCTTTACAACTAAGATAGTCCTTGGTCTTATGAGTGCTGTTACAGTGGTTTATTTCATATTCTCAAAGCAGGTGACAGGTTTCTTCATTGACACGCAGAGTGTTGTCGATTACTCGTCGGAATTCCTTAGGGGTATGTGCATCTGTCTGCCCTTTATATGTATGGACTTTATGGCAGTTGGTGTATTCCAATCCTGCGGTATGGGCAAAAAAGCACTTATATTTGCAGTGCTCAGAAAGATTGTTTTCGAGATACCTCTTCTTTATCTTCTCGGACACATCTTCCCGCTTTACGGTCTTGCCTGGGCACAGACTATTGCAGAGATTACACTTGCGATTATAGCTGTTATAGTGCTTGTGAGAATGTTCAGAGGTTTGGAGAAGACTAAACTTTAATATGCAAACTGACCGTCGGAATGTCGACGGTCTTATTTTTTAGTTGGTGCAGTAGGGTAGTACGGCGGCTCCATACCCGAACTGAGTTCGGGTTGGCGACGGCTGTCGCCACAAATCGCTCTGCGATTTGATGGAGCCGCCTCCTATCGCTTGCAGAAACTTCCCTGTACTAAACAAAAACATTTGCAATTTTTTATATTATATAGTATAATAAATTGATTATGCCAAACTATGTATGATTAGGAGGTAGATACTATGTTTATAGATAAAGCCGTGATTAAAATCAAAGCAGGTGACGGCGGTAACGGTGCAGTTGCATTCCACCGTGAAAAGTATATCACTGCAGGCGGTCCCGATGGCGGTGACGGCGGTAAGGGCGGAGATATTGTCTTCCAGGTAGACGATAACCTTTCAACACTTGCAGACTTCAAGTATAAGAGAAAATATAAGGCACCCTCAGGTATGGACGGACAGGGTGGCAGACGTAACGGTAAAAAGGGTGAAGATCTTATTATCAAAGTGCCAAGAGGTACTGTCATAAAAGAAAAAGAAAGCGGTACCATTATGGCTGATATGTCTGACGATGACCGCTTTATTGCCGCAAAGGGTGGCAGAGGCGGCTGGGGTAACAGCCACTTTGCAACTGCAACAAGACAGACTCCCCGTTTCGCAAAAGGCGGTAACCCCGGTGAAGAGTGGGAAGTTGTCCTTGAGCTCAAGCTTCTTGCAGACGTGGGCCTTTTAGGCTTCCCGAATGTTGGTAAGAGTAGCTTTATTTCTGTTGTCAGTCAGGCAAAGCCCATTATTGCTGACTATCATTTCACAACAATTACTCCCGTACTCGGTGTTGTATCAATGGGTGAGGGCAGTTCATTTGTTATTGCAGATATTCCCGGTCTTATTGAGGGCGCAAGTGAGGGCGTCGGTCTTGGTCACGCTTTCCTTCGCCACGTTGACCGTTGCCGTATGCTTGTTCATATCGTTGATGTTGCAGGCAGTGAGGGCAGAGACCCTGTAGAGGATTTTGAGAAAATAAATCTCGAACTTGAACGCTTCAATCCCGAGCTTGCTGAGAGACCTCAGATTGTAGTCGGTAACAAAATTGACCTTGCAACAGATGAACAGCGTGAAAGCTTCAGAGAATATATCGAAGCACAGGGTTATCAGTATTTTGAAATGTGTGCTCCCATTGTTGAGGGTACAAAAGAGGTTATTGATGCTGTTGCGGCTATGCTCAGTACACTGCCGCCCGTAAGACGTTATGAGAGTGAAGAGATACCTCTCGAAACCCTTTTAGCAAAGCAGAATACAGGCTTCGAGATTATTGTGGAAGACGATGTATATATTGTCGAAGCTCCCTTCCTTATCAAAATTCTTTGTCGTACTGACCTTGACGACTACGAGTCACTGCAGTATTTCCAGAGGGTGCTGATTTCCAGCGGCATAATTGATGCTCTTCGTGAAAAGGGTATTCAGGAAGGTGACATTGTAAGCGTATATGATTTTGAGTTCGAGTTTGTGAATTAAAAAATCATTGCGTTTTGGTTACTTTTCCGCGACAGGAAAAGTTTTCCCTCTTGCGGTTCCCAAAATCGCTTATCGGCTTGGAGCGCCGAGGGATTTTGACCGCTGCGCCATCCTCGCCTTGCTTCGTCCGCCACCGTCGGCGCTTCAGCGACGATGCCCGTCCGGCGAGGACATATAAATTGACAGTTGAGAGTGCTGAGTCGACATGCTGTCTTAGACAGCTCCATATGTGCGTTGCACTCGATATGCCTTTCGCAACCCGATATACACCTTACGTTGCGGGAATGAATTGCCCTACGGCATAAATTGACCTTACGATCATGAATTGAAGCTTTGCTTCATTAATAAAGGAATGAATCAATGGAAAGATTTTTAAATACAGATGTTAACGTAAAAACACTCAGCCCCCTTAACCTTGCCTTTGTAGGCGATACGGTTTTTGACCTGTTTGTAAGAGAGAGACTTGTCTGTCAGGCAAACAGACCCGTAAATAAGCTCCACAAGGAAGCTACCACACTGGTCAAGGCTTCGGCACAGGCTGAGGCAATGGAAAAAATTATGCCCACTCTCACAGAAGAGGAAATAAGTGTATTCAAGCGTGGCAGAAATGCCCATACTAACCACAAAGCAAAAAATGCAAGCGAGGGTGATTATCACTACGCAACAGGTCTTGAAGCACTTTTCGGTTACCTCTATTTAAGTGGCAGAAAAGAAAGACTCACTGAGTTATTTGAGATTATCGTTTCGGAGTAAACACCCGTGTCTTTTGATGGGGTAGTTTATGAAGATAAAAAGTGTTCTGTGGGATTTGTTTTTAGTCGTATCAGGCTCGGCCTTATTCAGTGTGTCGGTGAATATGTTTTCTGCACCGAATAATATTGTGCAGGGCGGTCTTACCGGCGTCGGTACAGTTGCCAATTACCTTTTTTCTTTGCCTATCGGTACAGTGATACTTATGCTGAATATTCCGCTTTTTCTCCTGGCGCTTCGCTACCTCAGACTGGAATTCGTCATAAAGACAGTAATCAGCACCGCTATATTCACCTTTCTGATTGACCTTGGGGCTTATATTATACCGCCGTACAATGGAGACTTGCTTTTAGGATGCATCTTCTGCGGTATGCTCGCAGGTGTGGGGCTCGCTTTGGTGTTTCTCACAGGTGCTACCACGGGGGGCATTGATATAATTGCAATGCTCATAAGACGTAAAAGGTCTGATTTTTCAATGGGTAACATTATGCTGACTTTTGATTTTGCAGTTATTGCACTTTCTTTTTTGATTTACCGTGAAATTGAAAGCATAATGTATGCAGTTATCATCATATTTATTTCAGCAAAATCCATCGACTTTGTCCTTTACGGCAGAGAACACACAAAGCTCATATTTATTATAACTTCAGACAAAGATGCTGTACTCACTGCCATACTTTTAGAAATCGGCAGAGGTGCAAGCGTGTTACCCATTACGGGCGGATACACAGGTAAAGATAAAAATCTTATACTCTGTGCTGCTAAGAAAACCCAGATAAGAGAAATATTACGCCTTACCGCCTGCAATGACCCCGAGGCTTTCACAATTGTCTGCGATGCAGGGCAGGTTGTGGGAAAAGGCTTCAGATAATTATGAATTACAGATAAGTTGGCGGTAACGGCTGGCTGCGGCTCCGTTAAAATCGCGAAGCGATTTTACGGCTACAGCGTAGCCGACCCGAACGCAGTTCGGGTATGGAGCCGCCTCCACCACGGGTACAGTTCAGTTCCGATAAAGATAAAACCAATATTTACAGGAGGAAAATACTATGACAAACTCTAATGATAATTTCTGGCTTGTCAAAACAGCAGAAAAGAAAGTCAATATCAAGGGCGCAGCTTATCTTGATATGATACTTTGCGATAAAAACGGAGAAATCACAGGCAAGCTCTGGGATTACAGCGAGCTTGCTCACGGCACCTTCCAGGCAGGTGACCTTGTAAAAATCAGAGGCAGTGTTACTCAGTTCAATGGTAATGATCAGCTTCGTATAGATAAAATCCGTCTTGTTAACGAAGGTGACGGTGTTAATGTAGCAGATTTTGTACCCACGGCAGAATACAGCGGGGAAATGATGTACGGACAGATTATGAATATCATTGCCGCAGTAAAGGATGCGGATTTGAAACAGCTTACATATGCCCTTGTGAAGGACAACGAAGAAAAGCTCCTTTTCTGGCCTGCAGCCTTCAAGCTTCATCACGCTATCAGAGGCGGCCTTCTGTACCACACCCTTTCTATTATAAAGCTTGCTGAGGGTGTCTGCAGCATCTATCCTGCAGTTGACAAGGATCTTCTTATGTGCGGTATCATTGTCCATGACCTTTGCAAGATTGATGAGTTTGACATCAGCCCTGCAGGTCTTGCAGCAGGCTACAGCGTAAAAGGTGAGCTTATCGGCCACCTTGTTATGGGTGCTATCAAAATAGAGAATAAGGCAAAGGAGCTGGGTATTAATCCCGAAAAGGCAATGCTCCTTGAACATATGGTTATTTCCCACCACGGTGAACCGGATTTTGGTGCGGCAGTAAGACCTATGTTCCTTGAGGCTGAGATTTTAAGTCAGCTCGACAAGCTGGATGCAACTATATACGAAATTACTTCGGCAGTGTCCGAGGTGAAAACAGGTGAGTTCACTCCGAGACAGTGGGCTCTTGATAACAGAAAGCTCTATAACCACGGCAGAAAAGAAGTAGAAACTAAGGCAAATTTAGAGTAAAAATGCCGTAAAACCTTGTGGGTTTCGGTAAAATTTACTGTATAAGCGTAGTAATTTTAAGTAAAAAAGTAGAAAATAGGAAAATAGTGTTGATTTTTTTCTTAAAAAGTGTGATAATATATCATAAGTAATTGTGTCAAGGGAGGTTTTTATATGAGAGTTATTACCGGCTCTGCAAGAGGCAGAAAGCTCATCACCCTTGAGGGAGACGATGTAAGACCCACCACTGACATAGTTAAAGAGGCACTTTTCAGTATTATTCAGTTTGAGATTGAAGGACGAAAGGTTCTTGATTTATTCGGCGGCTCAGGTCAGCTTGCAATCGAAGCACTATCACGAGGTGCAGAAAGTGCAGTTATTGTTGACCTTTCAAGAAAAAGCGTTGAGGTAATCAGACAAAACCTTGAGCATACAGGCTTTTCAAAGAAAGCGGTTGTTGTTCAGAGTGACGCATTGAGCTTCCTGTCAAGAAGAACTGAAAAATACGATATCGCTCTTATAGATCCGCCTTATTCAAAGGGTCTTGTTGAAGCGGCACTTGATAAAGTACACGAGGTTATGAATGAGGGCGGCGTAATTATCTGCGAGGCTCCTTATAAAGATGAGCTTCCCGAATATGCAGGAACATTCAGACTTCAGAAAAAATACAGATACGGTAAAACCGGTCTGTTCCTTTACAGGTACGCTGACGAGGAGGAGTAATAATGAAGGAAAGAGTTGCCATATATCCGGGTAGCTTTGATCCTATAACCATAGGACATCTTGATATTATTAAAAGAAGTGCCAAGCTTTTTGACAAAATCATTGTGGTTGTGATGTCAAATCATCGCAAAGCAGGTTTGCACGCTTTCACTGTGGATGAGAGAGTGGATCTTGTCAGAAAGTGCACAAAGGATCTGCCTAACGTGGCTGTTGACTCATATATGGGTCTTCTGGCAGATTATGCAAGACAAAAAGAGGCGGTAGCCGTTGTAAAGGGTCTGAGAGCTGTCTCCGACTTTGAGGACGAATTCCAGCAGGCTCTTATCAACAAAAAACTCAACCCTGAGATTGAGACAGTATTTATGGCTGCAAGCAGTGAAAATATGTTTCTCAGCTCAAGTGTTATCAAACAGGTCTGTACACTCGGCGGTGATGTTACACCGTTTATTCCAAAGGAAGTATCAAAAGAAATTATTGATAAATTAATGAAAGGATGATTTAGATATGGCAACTTACGATATCGAAGATCTCGAAGTAGAGGACGTAGAAGGTTCTGAAGATTATATGGATAACAGTTACGATGATGAGGAGTATGAGGAAGTAAGAGAATTCGGCCCATACGACCACAATGCAGCTGAAGAAAAGTGGAAGGACCTCGACTTCGAGCAGTTAGTTGAGCAGATGTCACTTTACGTTTCAAATGCAAAGAAGTTCTTCTTCTCAAAGACCAAGAGAGTAGTTAATGGTCACGATGTTGATACTCTTGTTCAGTTTATGCAGGAGAAATTCCCCGATGAATTCATCAAGTCAAAGGATATCATCGAAAGAGAAACACGCATCATCTCTGAGGCTAATTCTAAGGCTGATAAGCTTGTAAGTGATGCACACAACTACAAGAATGAGACAACTGCAAAGTCACAGCAGTACTATAACGATGTAGTTAAGAAGGCTCAGGCTGACGCTGAGGCTATTATTGCACGTGCTAACAATCAGGCTGCAGAGCTTGTTAAGGAGCACAACATCACAAGAATGGCAAGAGAAGAGTCAGAAAGAATCAAGGCTGAGACAGAGAAGACAGTTCAGGCTATGATTGCTAAGACAACAAATGATTGCAACGAATACAAGAAGCAGGCTAATGACTATGCAAAAAGCATTGTTCAGGGTGCTTACAACTTCATTACAAGCGGTCTTGCAGGCTATCAGGGCATCGCTGCAAAGAACCTTGACGAAATCAACAAGGTTAACATGCAGTTCCAGCAGGAATACAGTGTTCAGGTTAAGAACCTCGGTATCGACAACTGATAACAGTACGCGACAAACTTAAGGCGAGTAGGGAAATCCCTGCCCGCCTTTTTTAATGCAGAGTGCAGAATGCAAAATGCAGAATTGCGACAAAGTTAGGGCAAGTAGGTTGGTTTTTTCGCATTTTTTGTTGAGAGCATAAAATGTTGATTTTTTGGAAGAAATATGTTATGATTAAAGCAATATTTAGATTTTAGGGGGACCGTTATGAAAACTTCAAAAAAAGTCGTTTCTATCATTCTTTGTTTCATTATGCTTATGACAACAATGTCATTGGCGCTTACAGCTTCTGCAGAAGAGGCTTATAAGTGTAACTGCGGAGTTACTCCCGTGCTTTATGTCAAGGGCAGAACAAATATTTATAAAGATCCCAGTCTCGGCACAGACAGCGAAAATATGGCTGAATCAAATCTTTCAGGCGGCACAGATTCAATTATTGATGCAGCTATGAATATTCTGCCTGCTTTTGCTACAGCTCTTCTTACTGACGAGTGGGATGCCTACTGTGATGTGCTCTTTGAAGAAATCAAACCTATTTACGACGGTTATAAACTTAATAACGATGGCGAAAAAGGTGAAGGCAATACTTCAGGCATCGCTGAGCGTTGGCAGCTTGAAAACCTCCTTTCAGGTTATGTAACCGAAGAAGGCGGTATCAAAGCAAATCATACTATGTATGCAACAGATTGGGCTCAGTTCATTCAGTTCCAGTATGATATGCGACTTGACCCGAGAGATAATGCGGATGACCTTGAAACAGCAATTGAATTCATCAAGAAAGAAACAGGTCACGATAAGGTGAAAATCATCTGCCGTTGTGAGGGTAATGTTATAGTTAATGCATATCTTAACGAATATGGCTATGAGGATATCGAGGGCGTTGTAATGTACAACAGCATTGCTATGGGTGCTGAGATTGCTGACGAAATGTACACAAACAAAGTTGTGCTTGACCCCGATGCAATGAACCGCTTTGTAAACACCTTTATTGATACAAGTCCTATTCTCGACTTTGTAAAGGCTACTGTAAACCTTGCAACATACAATGGTCTTTTAGGTGAGGGCTTAAATTTTGTTGCCGATATCTATAACAAAATTAGTCTCAATCTTATTCCTCGTCTCATTCGTGAAATTTTCGGCACCTGCCCCGGTTGGTGGGGTATGATCAGCCCCGAAGTTTGCGGGGATGCTGTTGAGTTTGTTCTTGAAAGTGATAATGCTGACGGTAAATATGCTAAGCTCATCGAAAAGATTTACGGATACAATGAGCTTAAAGCAAATGCGGTAAACATTCTCAAGGAAGCTCAGGATAATGGCGTTAAGGTTTATATCCTTGCTAAATACGGCGATCAGATGTATCCCATTATTGAGAGCTATGATGCACTCGGTGACGGCGTAGTTTCACTTTACAAACAGACCTTCGAGGGTGCAACAACATCAAAGATAACTGATAAGCTTTCAGATGATTATATTCAGTCGAGAGTTGAAGCAGGCTTCGGCAAATATATTTCAGCAGATAAAATGGTTGACGGTTCAACCGCACCTTTTGCTGACCATACATGGTATGTAAAAGAGCTCAGACATGACAATTACCCCTGGAGCACAGACTTCTTTATGCTTGATCTTCTGAACAGTGATACTTATGTCAATGCTACTGAAGAATTCAAGGGTGAGCACGGCACATATACCCAGTATATGCTTTATGAAGATTACATAGGCAAAGTATATGAAATGCCCGATGAAAATATCGGTATACTTCATCCTTTGACCGATGAAAACAAAGACGTGAGCAAAGATACCACAGACACAACATCAAGATTTGCAGTGCTTTTCAAATGGCTCACAGCATTCTTTAACTTCATTGCATCTTTGTTCGGTAAAAAATAAAACACAGTAAATAAAATTAGCAACAGACTTACCTTGAAAAGTGGTCTGTTGCTTTTTATTATGATGAAACAAGCATAAAATCTCTTGCAATATCTTCGGGGTTGATATCCATCTTTTTGCCCGCGCACCATCTGAGCGTAGCACAGAAACTGCAAACTAAATGGTTGAGCAAATAGTCTTCAGGCACATCTTTATTGAAATCTTTCAGATGCATCGTAAACAGCTGAGAAAGATAATCTTTGATGTAGCCCATAAACAGCTCTGCACTTTCACAATTGAGCAGACCGATAATATCTTTTTTGTTGTCTTTCAGATGCCATAGAATGTGGGCGAGTTTGTCTTCAAGGCTGTGGTTTTCGCCGGGGTAATCGCATAATTCGCCACGGAATATATGGTCGAAGATATCACTGCAGATGGCTTTAAGTAAAGCATCTTTAGTTTCAAAGTGGGAATAAAATGTGCTTCTGCCTACATCGGCGTTGTCAATGATATCTTGTACTGTTATGTTTTCATATCGATTTTTTTCCAATAGCTCGCGAAAGGCGTTGAAGATAGCCTCTCTTGTTTTTCTTTGTCGTCTGTCCATAGCTTTATCATACAAATTTCTCTGAATGTTCAGTAACTGACAATGATCAGAATTTATATGTTGTTTTTTCACCTACCTGTCTGATAATATATTATCGAACAATATGTACATTAACATATATATTGTATTATCGATGAATTTGAAAGTCAATAGGTGAGCAATATGAAAACTGAAAAAAATATTCTGATTGCATTTGTGCTGAATCTCTCTTTTTCACTAATAGAGTTTGTGGGCGGTATCTTTACGGGGAGTGTTGCGATTATCTCAGATTCCGTACACGATATGGGAGATGCGTTGAGCATCGGCATTGCATATTCTCTTGAAAAGAAAAGTAAAAAACAACCCGATGAAAAATACACTTATGGTTACGGGCGTTTTTCTGTGCTTGGCGGATTGATAACCACAGTGATTCTGTTTGTGGGTTCTGTGGTTGTAATTATCAATGCGGTGGATAGAATTATTAACCCGACTGAAATCAACTATGACGGAATGATTATATTTGCCCTTGTGGGTGTAGCAATTAATTTTGCGGCGGCATATTTCACTCGGGAGGGTGACAGCATCAATCAGAAAGCAGTTAATCTTCATATGCTCGAGGATGTTTTAGGTTGGGTTGTTGTATTCGTTGGAGCTGTGGTTATGAGATTTACAGATTGGAGTATAATTGACTCGATTATGTCAATTGGTGTAGCAGTGTTTATTTTGACAAATGCAGGTAAAAACTTAAAAGAAGTCCTTGACATTTTTCTTGAAAAGACACCTGAGAATATATCTGTCAAAGAGTTGGCGGAGCATCTTTTCAAAATTGACGGAGTGGTTGATGTGCATCATATTCACTTGAGAAGTATTGACGGACACAGTATATATGCTACGATGCATATTGTGGCTGAGGGTAATGCTCACGAAATAAAGCATAAGGTGAGAGATGAGCTGAGTGAGTTTGGTGTGGTGCATTCAACATTGGAGATTGAAAGTGTGGGTGAGCACTGCCATGAAAGAGAGTGCCGAGTTGAGCAATGTGGACACATTGGGCACCATCACCATTAAAGCATCAGCGTGTTTTTGATTTGCCTTTTCGGAAAGAGAAGGAGGATTGCTTGCGGTGGATGAGTAAAAAAACGGCGGGATAAAACCTGCCGTTTTATCTTTGCTTCGACGCGTCCTAATAAAATCTGCATAACAAAAAGGCAACCCTGATTAAAAGGTTGCCTTGACTTTTTTATTGTGGCGGGGCTTTGCCCCACACCCCACCGCTCGCCGCGGAGGCGTTGCTTTTGCTAGCGCCCAAAAGCAACACAAAACGCGCTTATTTTATGCCGAGCTTTCTTAAAATCTCAGGGTCACAGGTGTCAGCTGCCTTGCCGACCTTCTTCCAAAGCTCATCAGCCTTTGCCTTCCAAGCAAAATAGCCTGCAGGTGAGTCGGGATACTCATCATAAAGCTTTGTAACTTCAATATTCTGCATAAGACCTTTGACAACCTTTTTAACGTTTGTCATTGTAAGCTTGCCTGTTGCAACACCTGCAAGGATACCTGAAACAATCTTAGCAATGTCTGCGGGTGTGAATTCAAGCTCCTGACCCATACCGCCGAGAATCTTCTGGCTGAAAAGAATGTCGTTTTTGAAGAGGTACTCAGCCTCATCATAGCCGAAGCTGATTATACCGATAAGCAGGGGTCTGAGAGCATCGAAATCCTTGCCCTGTACCTGGAAATAACGCTTGTTGATTGACCACATATTTTCCTTGGTAAGCGCCTTGCCTTCTTTAAGGAGCTTGGAAATTACCTCCACAGCAATTTCAGCCTGGAAGAGTGATGATGTACAGCCTTCGCCACAGGTGGGCTTTGTAAGGAAAGCAGTGTCGCCCATTGCAATAAAGCCGTCCTCAACAAAGGAGTAAAGTGTTCTGTGATAGGGAGTCATACCCTTTTCAACTTTGTCAACTGTATATTTGGGCCAGGGTACGTTCTTTTTCCAGTCTCTGTTGAAGATTTCCTCTGCATATTCGTAGGAGTAGTTTGAGCCTACACCGAGAATTGCACCGTGGTCGTCACCGCTGGGAGCTGACCATGACTTATACTGCATAAAGAAGCCGTGATGATCCATAGGATTGATCTTTTCATCAATATATTTTGCATAATAAAGCACAACGTAGAAAATATCCTCGGGTGTGAGTGCGAAGTTTTCTACATAAGCGTTGTCGGGGAGCTTTCTTCTTGCGACTGAGGGAATACCTGTGCAGTCAGCAACAAGCTGAGCCTCTGCTGTCTGTTCGCCCTCGTCTGTTATGTACTTGGCACCGATAATCTTGCCGTTTTCATCCTTGAGGAAATCACTGAATGCAGCACCGAAAATGATTTCCGCACCTGCTGCTTCTGCCTCACGGTTCATATTCATAATGAACTCGTGCTTGTGCATACCGATAACAACTTCTTTGCCGTATTTTGAGTAGTTGCCGTAAGGGGAGTAGCTTCTGCCTGAGATGAATTCAAAGCCGTAATCATCGTCGCCCTCTTTGGGAATGTGAAGGCCGAATCTCTCCATATCAAGCTTACCCATATGGAAAATATCATACTCTCTTGATACGTTATCGGGCTTCTGCTTTTCGATTACAAGAACGCTGTGTCCCTGCTGCGCCATTTTCTTTGCAAACCAGGCACCTGTTGTTGAAGCACCTGCAATGATAATGTCATACTTTTTCATTTCATATCACTCCTTATATATTTTGGCTATTAACCTATGCTTAATAATCATATCATTGTTATATAACATTTTCAATAGAATTCATCAGATTTTTTAAGGGAAATCATTGATCCTCAACAAAATATCTGTTTTTCAGGTCGTAATATTTCTCTATAAGCCAGAAGCGCACCTCGTATTTAGGGCTTGATGTTACAATATCCATCTCCTTTTCGTTCAGATATTCGCTGATAAGCTCTCTGTTATCCGTTGCCGCCGGAAGACACAGTGGCGGAAACATAATACACCACCAGTTTTTACCCTTGCCCTCGCCGATGATAATTCTCACTGCCTTATAGTACCCTGCCGGTAAGGTTATGTTATCGTAAACACGGGTAGGAAAGTAGCTTCTTTTAAGCTCGATTTTTACATCGTAATCGTATCCGAGGCTGTTGATTGTTTCCGTGGCAGAGTTCTTCAGCTGCTCTGTATGCTCTGAGATTTTTCCTTGGGCTGAGATTATATCCTCACTGCCCGAAAAGATAGTTTTTCCCGACATAAGTACAGCATCCCGTACCTTCAGCTTCAGCTCCTGGTCGTAGTCCTCATCGGAATTGGCTATAACGTGAAGACGCAGAATTTCTTCACGTATACCCTTGCAGCTGTTTTCGAAAGAAACCGTAGCGACAATGCAGATAATCAGTGTCAGAAATACGGATAAATCAATGGCCTTGAGTTTCATAATATGTATCTCCTTAACTTTTTTGGTAAAGAGAGTTTCGTCAGCCGTCAGAAGTATTATGCAGGATTATTCAACTATTTTAAGAGGGATGTTAAAATTATAGAATTAAGGGGTATTACTTGACAAACAATAACCATATATAATATTATTTAAGGAGATGAATCCCTATGGATACCTTGCAGAAAATAAAAGAAATTATCAGTGAGCAGACCGGAACTCAGGAAGAAAAGCTCAGCGAAAGCACCACAATTGAAGATGTTATGGCTGATTCTCTTGATACGGTTGAATTATTGATGACAATTGAGGACAGCTTTGATGTTGATATTCCCGATTCCGAAGCTGAAAAATTGAGTAGTATAGGTGATCTTGTTTCATACATCGAAAGCAAAATGATGTGAAATGAGAATCTTAAGGAGAAGAAAAACAGATGAAGTATAAATACATAATCTGGGACTGGAATGGTACAATTCTTGACGATTTACAGATGAACTTCGAGGTTGAGAATACCCTTTTGTCAAGAAGGGGCAGAAGACTCATAAAGGATCTGGATGAGTATCAGGAAAAGTTTCAGTTTCCCATAATAAAATTCTACGAAAGCCTTGACTTTGACCTGGAGAACGAAAAATTCGAGGATATTGCCAGAGAGTATGTTCTTGAGTTTGATGAAAGATTTTATGAGCTTGAGATTTTCTCTGATGCAGAAAGCGTCATAAGAGAGTTCAAGTATAAGGGTATAGAGCAGATTATACTTTCGCAGACAGAACAGAGATGGCTTGAAAAACAGGTCAGAGCCCACGATATAGATTATCTTTTCACTGAGCTTTTAGGTGCAAGGGATATATATGTCAAAGGCAAGGTGAGTATTGCTCTGGGCTGGATAACACAAAATGACATAGATACTTCTCAGGTGCTTATGGTAGGTGATACTCTTCACGATTATGAGGTGGCTGAAACCATAGGCTGTGATTGTATTCTTATTGCGAGAGGTCATCAGTCAAGGGAGAGACTTTCAGAAACGGGTGCAGTTGTTCTTGACAGTATAGATGAGCTCAGAAGGATGGTAATATAAATGAAAAAGATAGTTATAGCTCCCGACTCATTCAAAGGTACATTGTCATCACTTGAGGTTTGCAATATTGTCAAAAAGTCTCTGCTTGAAGAAAACGCTGACCTTGAAATAACAGAGGTCCCCATTGCTGACGGCGGTGAGGGTATGACTGAAAGCTTTATGTGTGCAATGGCGGGGAGTGAAAAAAATGAGCTTAAGGCAGAGAGTCCTCTCGGGAGAGAGATTGATGTTTACTATGCGGTTATAGGCGGTGACACTGCCGTAATCGAAATGGCTATGGCTTCGGGAATAACAATCGAAAAAGAAAACGATGCTATGAGGGCGTCTACCTACGGCACAGGTCAGATTATAAAGCACGCCCTTGATAAGGGTATAAGAAAGTTCTTTTTAGGTATCGGTGGCAGCGCTACAACAGATGGAGGAATAGGCTGTACTGCAGCCCTCGGTGGAAAATTTCTTGACAAAGACGGCAATATGGTGCCTCTTTGCGGTGAAGGTCTCGCAGATATAGTCACCGTTGATTTATCAGAACTTGATGAAAGAATAAAGGAAAGTGATATTACGGTTCTCTGTGACGTGAAAAATCCTCTCTACGGCAAAACAGGTGCCGCTTACATATTCGGACCTCAGAAGGGTGCAAGTGAAAAGCAGGTTGAGATTCTCGATGCAGGTCTTAAGAATCTCGCTGATATCTCGGCAGAGTACCTGAAAAAAGACTTTTCGCAGTATGAGGGCACAGGTGCGGCAGGTGGACTCGGCTTTGCGCTCGTTGCATTCCTCGGAGGTACTCTCAAGGGTGGTATCGACCATATTCTTGATATGCTTTCCTTTGATGAAAAGGTAAAAGATGCCGATCTTGTAATAACAGGTGAGGGTAAGATGGACTCTCAGAGCCTTATGGGTAAGCTGCCATTCGGTGTGGCTAAGAGATGTGCTCACACAAGAGTTGTCGCTATAGTCGGTCTTAATGTTGCAGATGAAAAGCTCATAAACGAGCTTGGAATCGCTCAGGTGGTTGAAACCAACCCCGGCCATCTGCCTTTTGAAGAAGTCAGGGTAAATGCAAAAGAGGATTTATACAAGGCAAGTAAAAAAATCATTATATAGTAAAACAAAAATTAACCATAACTATTGATTTATTTTCAATTTTATGGCTTAATATAAGGTGATATAAAAAAATATTAACTAAGGAGTTAACCAAAATGGAACAGATCAAAAGATTAAAGTATTTCATTGACGGTGAATGGGTAGAGTCAAAGACCGAAAAATATATGCCCGTTTACAACCCCAGCACAGGCGAAGTTATCGCTGAAACACCCTGCTGTACTTCAGAAGAAGTTGAAGCTGCTATCGCTTCAGCTAAAGCAGCATTTCCCGAATGGTCAAACACACCTGTAATGAAGAGAGTACAGGTTCTCTATAAATTCCGCGAGCTCCTCATCGAGCATATGGATGAGCTCACAGTTCTTTGCGCTACAGAACACGGTAAGGTTCTTTCAGAAGCAAAGGGTGATATTCTCAAGGTTAAAGAGCCCGTTGAACACGCTCTCAGCGCTCCCTCACTTCTTATGGGCGACGCTATGAGAGACACATCAAACGGCTACGACACAACTCTTTACTATGAACCCATCGGTGTTTGCGCAGGTATCGTACCCTTCAACTTCCCCGGTATGATTCCTATGGGCTGGATGGTGCCCTGCTGTATCGCTGCAGGTAACACAATGGTACTTAAGCTCGCTTCAATGACTCCTATGACAGCTATGAGACTTAACGAGCTTCTTTACGAAGCAGGTCTTCCCAAGGGCGTAGTAAACCTTGTAACCTGCTCAAGAGTAGAAGCTGACCTCTTCCTCAAGCATCCTGATGTTAAGGCTATCACTTTCGTTGGTTCAACAAAGGTTGGTCTTCACGTATATAAAGAAGCTTCAGCAACAGGTAAGAGAGTTCAGGCTCTTTGCGAAGCTAAAAACCACGCACTTGTTCTCGAAGATGCTGCTCTCGAAAGATCAGCAAGAGGTATCATCAACTCATCATTCGGTTGTGCAGGCGAAAGATGTATGGCTCTTCCCGTAGTAGTTGCTCAGGAAAGCATTGCTGACAAGCTCGTAGCACTTCTTAAGCAGTACGCTATGGAACTCAAGCTCGGCCCCGCATATGCTGAAGATTCAACTCTCGGCCCCGTTGTTACAGGCGAACACAAGCAGAGCGTTATCAACTGGATCAATAAAGGTATCGAAGAGGGTGCAACCCTCGTTCTCGACGGTAGAGATGCTAAGGTTGAAGGCTATGAAAACGGCTTCTATGTAGGCCCCACAATCTTCGACAATGTAACAGAAGAAATGACTGTTGGTACTCAGGAAATCTTTGGCCCCGTACTTTGCATCAAGAGAGTTAAGAACTTCGAAGAAGGTCTTGCACTTATGAACAACAACCCCTTCGCAAACGGCTCAGTTATCTTCACACAGAGCGGTTACTATGCAAGAGAGTTCGCAAAGAGAACAGACGGCGGTATGGTT
>JAZQUF010000054.1:0-2129 GCA_045631165.1 Acutalibacteraceae bacterium | reverse complement strand
GTAGCTTTAGGATTAGGAATTGGTCTTATTTTAGGTTTGATAATCTCAGGGTTGATTGCCGGAGCTTTCAATGGTACTTTCAGAAGCATTCCTAAACCGGATATCAGAGAGAGTGAATTCGATTTTGCTCTCACTTATGAGGTTGATGGTGAAACAAAGAAAATTGAAGGCACCTATGTATGTGAATTTGAGGGTGTAAGCAAGGCTCTTGACGGTATAGGCCGAGACTGGAACGGCTACATAAAGGGCCACGATGGTTTTACCGATTATGATATCAAAACAACCGATAAGGGCGTAATTATGGTTGGTCTTGATATTTGTCCTGAGTTTTTTATGTCTGACCCGAATTATTATATAATGTCCGGCAAAGATAAGCCTGAGCCTTATCTTTATATCAAATCAGGAGAACCTTCAAACGAAGCTTTCTTCGATTATACAGACGATGATGTAAAAATTATCAGCTTTGAATATGACCAACCGATTGAAAATACATACAGATAAAGGAAGATTAAAATGAACAAAATTGTTAAACGAGCTCTTGTTGTAATTTTGGTGATATTTGTGATTATTGCAGCTGTGCTTACACTTAAGCTTGCGGTAATTGATTACACGGCGGATAAACACTCACAAGGTGCTGTTACTGATGCTTCTTCAGAAAAGGTTGTATATGAGGATGATGTCACCACAGGCTTTAAGCGTGAGCATGTTATGGCTGACTGGAAAACCCTCAACCAATCATATATACCGAATTATCTTTCAGGTTCCGCAGTTCCTATGGACGGCACAAACGGTAATCCCAACTATCTTGTACCCGGTCAGACTGAGGATATGATACCTCAGGGTCTTACTTATCTGCCAGAAAAGGATTGGATTCTCGTTTCGTCATATGATAAAAGCGAAGAAAATCCAAGTGTAATTTTTGCTCTTGACAGAGAGACGGGAAATTTTGCAGCTCAGTTTAATCTTTACACTCCCGACGGCGAAATGTGGCAGTGTCACGCCGGTGGTATCGCTGTTTCAGACTATAATCTCTATGTTACAAGCGATTGCGGTGTTGCATATTTCCCACTTAGTGACTTGGATGTAGAAAGTGGTACAGTTAAAGATATTGCCTATAGGGATACACTGAATTTCGGTCAGCTTGGTGTAACTTATTCAGCATATGTCAGTGTTTCCGACGGTATTCTTTGGGCAGGTAATTTCTATTCAGCCTCACCCTTGAGCCCCGCATTGGCAAAAATGGGATTTATAGGTAAGGATTGGGTATGGAAGCCGAATGATGAGTATTTTAACGCTATCTTAGGCTATAAGCTTTCAGGCGACTCTTCAGAAGAAGAATGGGCAGCTTTGGAATCCATTAAAGACAATGCAAGTAATGTTGTAAATGTGGATAACACAATGGACTGCATTCAGGGCATTTATTTCAGAAAAATTGACGATGATACATATAAGATGTATTTGTCAAGAACCACAGACGGCAGCATAGGAGCTGCAGTAGCCGTAGCAACAGTAAACTTCACCGAAAATACTGTTTATGTAAATGAAAACAACTTCACGCTTCACGATAACCTTCCCGGCGCAGAGGGTATTGTTTTTATCGGTGATGAGTTACATATTCTTTATGAATCGGGTGCTTTGAGTAATTTTGATGAAATAGTCAATAAGCTTACTTGGAATCAGTACATTAAAGATTGCACAGACGTTATCTGGAAGATAAATGAAGGCGATTTGTTATAATTTCTCATCCATAGATTCTTGTTTTTGCAGCAAATGTATATATTGCATTGTTTGTAAGAAGTTTGTAATCGGCTATGTGTATAATTATATTAAAGTCAAAATTTAAAAAGGAGACGCGACGTATGAAATTATCAAAAATATTAATCAGTATGCTTCTTGTTGTGACAATGTGCATAACAATGGTGATGCCCGCTAGCGCAGGACGAGTAACTTATTACTTAAGTGATCTCAAAATGGCAGAAGCTGCTACTGCTGACGAAGCTAAGAAGCTTCTCACAGATAAAGGTTATACTGTACTTGATAAAAACCTTAATCCCGGTGGCGCCAAAGCAGTTTATCTCGGCTACAAAAAGTCTAAAAATGTTGACGATGCCATCACAGATGTTAAGGTT
>JAZQUF010000053.1:0-6430 GCA_045631165.1 Acutalibacteraceae bacterium | reverse complement strand
GGGTACGCAAAAATTCTGAGACTGCCACCCTGCCCCATACCAAAGATATTTTTGAAATTTCTATTGACTAAAGTTCTGATTTGTGATAAACTAACTGAGTTGATTTGTCAACTGAATATGCGGATGTGGCGGAATTGGCAGCTTTGAGCTTGACCGCGTCCTGTGGACGATCAAGGAAATGCGAAATGGCGCAGTGGTCAAAGTTTGGCGAAGCGAGTAGCGAGCAACAAACTTTGGGTACCACAAGAGTCACGCGCTGAATTAAAAATCAGCACAAACAAAGTTAATATGCGGATGTGGCGGAATTGGCAGACGCGCTAGTTTCAGGTACTAGTGAATGTACATTCATGTGGGTTCAAGTCCCGCCATCCGCACCACGACTCAGTAATCGAAAGGTTGCTGAGTTGTTTTTTATCTTACCAAACTGCTACTCCCCCACATCCCCCTTTTATTTTTCACCAAAATTTATCTCACCACTTGAAGTTGGCTCTCAATAATGCTATACTTCAATTAAGAAATCATAAAAGGAGTAAATTATGAAGATTCTTGAAAAAGACGGAGTATTCGTACTCGAAACACAAAACACTCACTATGCAATGGCCGTGGACAAAATCGGTGTACTCACTCATCTTCATTGGGGTAAGCCCTGCGCTTACGAGGACTATTCTTCAACCTATACAGGCAATGAAAGCAGTTCAAATCACTCGGCAAGAGATGTATCCAAAACCGAATATATACCCTACGGCGGTATAGTTTACAGACCTCCCGCTTTTATGGCAACATATCCAGACGGCTGCAGAGAGTCACTTCTTACATATAAGAATTTCAGCATAACAAAAACCACAGATGCTTTTCTTCTTGAAATTTTCCTTGAGGATAAGCCCTACAATGTTGATGTTACACTCTGCTATAAGCTTCGTGAAAATACCGATATCATCGAAAGATTTACTAAAATCAAAAACAACTCCAAGGCTACAGTTGTACTTAATAAAATCTCATCAGGCGAATTCAATGTACCCTCAAGACGCCCCTATACCTCTATCAATTTCAACGGTGCATGGCTTGCTGAATTCCGCAAGGAAGAATCAGTAGTTAAAAACGGTGTGCTCACCTATGACAGCAGAAAGGGCGGCAGTAACCATACTGTCAATCCTGTATTTATCCTTTCACAGAATGCCGATGAAAAGCGCGGCGATGTTTACTTCGGCGCACTTGCCTGGTCAGGTAACTTCAAGACAGAGATTTCACGCGACTTCGCAGGCATCACACGAGCAGTTATCGGCATCAATGACTTTGACTTCTCATATCACCTCAAGGTCGGAGAAGAATTTGTAACTCCTTCCGTATATTGCGGTTACACTGACGGCTTTGCTGAAATGAGCAATCAGATGAACGCTTATGCAGTTGAATATATTCTTCCTAAACGCTATGCAAAAGAGCCTCTTCCCGTACTCTATAACAGTTGGGAAGCAACAGGCTTTAACGTCAACTCATTAGGTCAGCAGAAGCTTGCCAAAACGGCAGCCGATATCGGTTGTGAGCTTTTCGTTATGGATGACGGCTGGTTCGGACAGCGTATCAATGACTGGGCAGGTCTTGGCGACTGGAAGGTAAACAAGCTCAAGTTTCCCTCAGGTCTTAAGCCTCTTATTGACAAGGTTACAAAGCTCGGCATGAAATTCGGTCTCTGGTTCGAGCCCGAAATGGTTAACCCAAACTCAGACCTTTACCGTGCCCATCCCGATTGGGCTTATCACTATGATACAAGAGAGTCCTCACAGCTTCGCCATCAGCTTGTTCTCAACCTCACAAGAGAGGATGTTCAGGAGCACGTTTTCCGCAGTATGGACGATATGCTTTGCGAATACGATATAAAATATATCAAGTGGGATATGAACAGAGCCTACTCAGAGACAGGCGGACAGAACCTCGAAAATTCTCAGGAGCTCTGGTACCGCCATACAAAGGCTGTTTATGAAATCGCTGACAAGCTTAAGGCAAAGCATCCTGAGCTTCAGATTGAATGCTGTGCTTCAGGCGGCGGAAGAGTCGACTTCGGCTCACTTTCACACTTCGATATGGTATGGACCTCCGACAATACAGACCCTCTTGACAGACTTGAAATCCAACACGGCTTCTCTCTTCTTTACCCCATCAAGTGTATGAGAGCCTGGGTAACAGATACAACGAGAGAGCAGCGTCCCAACGACTGGGATTTCCGCTTCAACGTAACAATGCAAGGCTCCCTTTCAATCGGCGGCGACCTTTCAAAATACAGCAAGAAAGAGCTTGACATCCATAAGAAATACATCGCTCTTTATAAAGAAATCAGAAATACTGTTCAGTTCGGCAGATTCTACCGTCTTGCAAATTATGCTGAGGATAAGTTCTATGCAACTCAGTATGTTGATGACGAGCAGAGTGTTGTTTTCCTTTGCAAGGGTGCTAACCTTTTCTACAATGACAACTTCATTCACTTCCATCTTGCAGGTCTTGAAGAAAATGCTAAGTATCAGTTTGAGCTTGACGGCAAAAAAATTGTCCGTAGCGGCTCACATCTTATGAACGTAGGTCTTGATTTTGAAATCTGGCGTCCTCTTCAGTCAAGAATTATTGTTATGAAAAAGATCTGATATATACAAAAAAGGCTATGACATACATAGCCTTTTTTTGTGATAATGAAGGAATAGTCTTCCATTGTTTAAAAAAATTACATTGACTTAATATTTACAAGGTATATAATATATAATGTGTAAATTTTCAAAGGAGAGAAAGCTATGAACAAACAGTATACCGTAAAGTATAAGGACGGAAGCAAAATCGTTACCTCAACAGAAAAAGAAAACGACTTCTACCGCCTTGAAATCGAAAACAACGACAACAGATACACTGTTACCCTCGTACCTAAAAAGAACTTCGAAATGGTTGATTTCTATTCCGAAATTCCCTTCGAATTCAAAAAGGGAGATAAATTCTTCGGTGCAGGCTATCAGTCATGGACAAAGTCAAAGGAATGGACAGCCGACGAGGTTATGCCCGGCACCATCAAGCTTGCAAACATCTCAGAATACACCAAGGATATCGCAAGAAAAACAAGCGACGAGTGGATGATTAAATACTCATACATTCCCGGCGAATTCCACAGCCACTGCTATACATATCTCAGAAACGGTGAGAATGTAAAGCTTTGGGGCTCACTCAGCGAAAAGACAGGCTATACCATCTTCAAGGTCAAGATGAACGAAAAAAAGTTCTACTTCTGCAAAGACCTCGTTGGCAAGATTGTATCTGAGCCTCTCAAAATTTTCGATATTGTATACTTCGAGGGTAACTACGAAGAGGTTTTCGACAAGTATTTCGGTATGTGGAAAATGCCCGAAACAAGATTCGGTATGATGAGCGGTTACACATCATGGTATAACTACTTCCAGAATATCACAGAGGATATCATTATCCGCGACCTTAACGGTCTTGATCCATACAAAGATCAGGTTAACATTTTCCAGATTGATGACGGTTACGAAACATTCATCGGTGACTGGCTTGATCCCAACCCCGCCAAATTCCCCAAGGGTATGAAATATATCGCAGACGAAATTCACAAGAAGGGCTATAAGGCAGGTATCTGGCTCGCTCCCTTCAACTGTCAGAAGATTTCACGTATGGCTAAGGAGCATCCCGATTGGCTCATCAAGCACGAAAACGGCAAGCCTATGGTCGGCTGTATCGCCTGGGGCGGTGCTTACACCTTTGATATCTATAACGAAGAAGTAAGAGAATACCTCAGACACGTGTTCGATGTTGTCCTTAACGAGTGGGGATATGATATGGTTAAGCTCGACTTCCTTTACAGCCAGTGCATCAAGCCCCGTCACGGCAAGAGCCGCGGTGAAATTATGTGCGACGCTATGGAATTTCTCCGTGAGTGCGTAGGCGATAAGCTCTTCCTCGGCTGCGGCGTACCTATGGGCCCCGCTATCGGCATCTGCGACGCCTGCCGTATCAGCTGCGACGTTGACCTTACATATAAAGGCAAGTTCTACAGCCGTATTCAGGTTAGTAACGAAATGCTCAATGCAAGAAGTGCTATCAACAACTCAATCTTCCGTCGTCATATGAACGGCAGAGTTTGGATGAATGACCCCGACGTATTTTTCCTGAGAAAGAACAACCTCACCTTCACAGATGAGCAGAAGTATCTTCTCGGTAAAATCAACAACCTCTGCGGTAATGTTCTTTTCGTATCAGATAACGCAGGCGATTATGACAGTGTTGCTTCAAATCTTGTTAAGAAGTTCTTCAATAAGACAGATGAGAAGATTATCTCAGCTGAGTATATCACCAAATCAAACATCAAGCTTGTAACAGAAAAAGACGGCAACAGAGAGACCTTCATCTTTAACATTGATAAGGGTGAAATTCTTTCAGACAAGAGTTGGAAGAAGTATTTCGTATAATAAAATCACGGAGATACATCAATGAAAATATCAGGACTCCAGAAGCTGACACTTCTCGACTATCCAGGCAGAATGGCCTGTACAGTTTTCACCTACGGCTGTAATTTCCGATGTCCCTTTTGTCACAACGCCCTGCTTGTCACCGAAGAAAACAGTGACAATATATCAGAAGATGAGTTTTTCGCCTTTCTGAAAAAGCGACAGGGCATACTTGACGGAGTATGCATCAGCGGAGGTGAGCCGACACTGCAGAAGGATCTTGCTGAGTTTATAGGCAAAATCAAGGATATGGGTTATGCGGTAAAGCTTGACACAAACGGCTCCAACCCACATATCCTTAAAAAGCTCATAGAAGAAAACCTTATTGACTATGTAGCTATGGATATTAAGAACTCCCCCGAAAAATATAATATGACAAGCGGATGCGAAATTGATATTGACCTTATAAAAGAAAGCGTTTCTGTTATTAAGAGAAGTGGTATCGACCACGAATTCCGTACAACAACAGTTAAAGAATTTCATTCGGCAGAGGATTTCGTATCAATTTCTCATTGGCTTGAGGGTGAAAGCAAGTATTACATTCAGCACTTTGAAGACAGTGGAAACCTTATCGGTGACAATCTGTCACCTCTCACCAAAGAGGAAATGTCAGCATATGCAGAAATTGTGAGAGAAATGCTACCCGGTGTTGCACTTCGCGGAGTCTGAACCAATATATTGTGTTTCAGCTTTTAAAATTTTCAAAAAAAATACAAGAACTTGTATTTTTACTATTGACTTCCAATATTAATAATGCTATAATCGTGGAGCACCACAAAATGTGGTATTCCACGATTTGTTTTATATACAATATATATGAGAAGGAGAGAAATTATGTACAACGTATTAAAACGTACCGGCAAACTTGTAGAGTTTGACCTCGGCAAAATCAACCAGGCCATTACCCTTGCATTTGAAGCTCAGGGCAGAGACTTCAACCCCGATATGATTGACTTCCTCGCTTTAAAGGTTACAGCAGACTTTGAGCCTAAAATCAAGGATCACAGCATTGCTGTTGAAGATATTCAGGACAGCGTAGAAAATGTTCTTGTTCAGGCAGGCTATTCAGATGTTGCAAAGGCATATATCCTTTATCGCCGTCAGCACGAGAAGCTCCGTGATATCAAGGGTACTGTACTCGACTATAAGGAAATCGTTGATAACTATGTAAACATCAATGACTGGCGTGTTAAGGAAAACTCAACTGTTACATATTCAGTCGGCGGTCTTATCCTCAACAACTCAGGCGCTATCACAGCTAACTATTGGCTTTCAGAGGTTTACGATGATGAAATCGCAAACGCTCACAGAAATGCTGACATTCACATCCACGACCTCTCAATGCTTACAGGCTACTGCGCAGGCTGGTCTCTCAAGCAGCTTATCCAGGAGGGTCTCGGCGGTGTACCCGGCAAAATCACATCAGCACCTGCAAAGCACCTTTCAACCCTTTGCAACCAGATGGTTAACTTCCTTGGCATAATGCAGAATGAATGGGCAGGTGCTCAGGCCTTCTCATCATTTGATACATATCTTGCTCCCTTCGTAAAGGTGGATAATCTCGATTACCGCACCGTTAAAAAGTGCATCGAAAGCTTCATCTACGGTGTTAACACTCCCTCACGTTGGGGTACTCAGGCTCCCTTCAGCAACATCACTCTTGACTGGACAGTACCCAATGACCTTGCAGAGCTCAACGCTATCGTTGGTGGCAAGGAAATGGACTTCAAGTATAAAGACTGTAAGAAGGAAATGGATATGATCAACCGTGCCTTCATCGAAACAATGATCGAGGGCGACGCCAACGGCAGAGGCTTCCAATATCCTATCCCCACATATTCAATCACACGTGACTTCGACTGGTCAGAAACAGAGAACAATAAGCTTCTCTTTGAAATGACCTCAAAATACGGTACTCCATACTTCTCAAACTA
>JAZQUF010000052.1:0-3515 GCA_045631165.1 Acutalibacteraceae bacterium | reverse complement strand
GTAACGGCCGAGGAGTCCCTCAAATGCCTTACCATGTCTTGCTTCATCTCTTGCCATTTCATGAACAGTATCATGTATAGCGTCAAGACCTAACTCTTTTGCAAGTTTAGCAAGTTCGAATTTGCCGAGTGTTGCGCCGTTTTCTGCATCAACTCTCATTTCGAGGTTTTTCTTGGTGCTATCGGTTACAACTTCGCCGAGAAGTTCTGCAAATTTTGCAGCGTGTTCAGCCTCTTCATAAGCTGCCTTTTCCCAATAGAGACCGATTTCAGGATAGCCCTCTCTGTGAGCTACACGAGCCATTGCGAGGTACATACCAACCTCTGAGCATTCGCCGTTGAAGTTATCACGAAGACCCATAATGATTTCTTCGGGTACATTTGACTCTTTGCCAACACCTACGATGTGTTCAGCAGCCCAAGTCATTTCGCCTACTTCTCTTTCTTTCATAGGAGCCTTGCAGATAGCACATCTTTCTACAGCTTCGTCGCTTTCCCAACCGCATACGGGGCAATAATACTTTTTCATAATTTGTTTCCTCCAAAAATTAATTTTTTATTTTTTACATTGTGAGCATAAACCGAAAAACATAAGAGAGTGGCCGGTAATGGTACCGTCAAAATCCTTTGGTTCGGTAACAGGCTTCTGGTCGGCAATATCAAGATCAAGTACTTTTCTGCAATCTTTGCAGGTGAAGTGGTAATGATTATGAGTGTGACCGTCGTATCTGTCGCTGTCACCGGTGGGAATTCTGAGTATCAGTCCTTCGCTTTCAAGGAGCTTCAGGTTTCGATAGACCGTTGCAAGGCTGATTGACGGAACTGCTTTTTTTACACTGAGGTAAACGTCTTCAGCTGTTGGATGGTCATATCTGAGCTGTAAATCCTTAAGCACGGCATCTCTTTGTTTGCTGTTTCGCAAGGTTGCCATAAGATTTACCGCCTTTCAGATTGTTTTGTTTTTGCTCTGCTTGTTATCGGTAATGATAATCATTATCATTAACTTGACTACAGTATATCCTATGTTTATGCATTTGTCAATAGTTTTTTCAAAAAAATCTGAAAAAAATTTTGTTGCATTTTTACTTTTCTGTATTATAGTGAGTCTAAAAGGATAGATGGAGGCTCCGTCACCGAACTTTGTTCGGTGTGATGGCACCCTCAGGGTGCCATATGAAATCGACTCCGGCGATTTCGCAGAGTCCCATTTTCCTTAAAGCGGAGACTGGCAGTATTTTAATTAATTCATTGACAATTTTCTTGCAAAATGTTATTATTGAAACGATAAATTATTCCCAAGGAGGATATATTATGAAAGCATATAAATTCTGGTTTTGCACAGGCTCACAGGACCTTTATGGTGACGAGTGCCTGAGAAATGTTGCAGAGCATTCACAAATTATCGTTAATGAGCTCAATAAGAGTGGCATTCTTCCCTTTGAAATAGTATGGAAGCCTACTCTTATCACAAATGAGCTTATCAGAAAGACTTTTAACGAGGCTAATATCGACGAGGACTGTGCAGGTGTTATCACCTGGATGCACACCTTCTCACCTGCTAAGTCATGGATCTTAGGTCATCAGGAATATAAGAAGCCCCTTCTTCATTTACATACACAGTTCAACGAAGAAATTCCCTACGATACTATCGATATGGACTTTATGAACGAAAATCAGTCAGCTCACGGTGACAGAGAGTACGCTCACATTCTCGCTCGTATGGGCATCGAAAGAGAAACCGTTGTAGGTCACTGGACTAATAAGGATGTTATCGAAAAGATTGCTTCATGGATGAGAACTGCTGTAGGTATTGCTGAAAGCTCACATCTTCGTGTTATGAGAGTAGCTGACAATATGAGAAATGTTGCAGTTACTGAGGGTGACAAGGTTGAAGCTCAGCTTAAGTTCGGCTGGGAAATCGACGCTTATCCCGTAAACGAAATCGCAGAGGCTGTTGAAGCAGTATCACAGAGCGATATCAATGCACTTACTGATGAGTACTATGAGAAATACAATATCATTCTTGAGGGCAGAGACCCTGCCGAATTCCGCAAGCACGTTGAAGTACAGGCAGGTATCGAAATCGGCTTCGAGAGATTCCTCAAGGAAAAGAACTATCAGGCTATCGTAACTCACTTCGGTGATCTCGGTGCACTCAAGCAGCTTCCCGGTCTTGCTATTCAGAGACTTATGGAAAAAGGCTACGGCTTCGGTGCTGAGGGTGACTGGAAGGTTGCTGCTATGGTACGTCTTATGAAGATTATGACTGAGGGTATGAAAGATGCCAAGGGTACATCAATGCTCGAGGACTACACATACAATCTTGTTCCCGGTAAGGAAGGCATTCTTCAGGCTCATATGCTCGAAATCTGTCCTTCAATCGCTGACGGCAAAATCGGCATCAAGTGCAAGCCTCTTTCAATGGGCGAGAGAGAAGACCCCGCAAGACTTGTATTCACAAGTAAAGAAGGCGAAGGTATTGCTTGTTCACTTATCGACTTAGGTCACCGCTTCCGTCTTATCATCAACGAGGTTGACTGCATCAAGACAGAAAAAGAAATGCCCTCACTTCCCACTGCTACAAACTTCTCGGTACCCAGACCCGATTTCTATACAGGTTGCGAAGCTTGGCTCACAGCAGGCGGTGCACATCACACAGCATTCAGCTATGACCTTACATCAAAGCAGATGGTTGACTGGGCAGATGCAATGGGTATCGAATCTGTTGTTATCGGCAAAAACACCAACATCGCAGACTTCAAGCGTGAACTTAAGCTCAATGAAGTTTATTACTCATTAAAGAAATAAGGTGACAGTATGAAAGATATTATCACCGCAGGTAAAACTGCTTTAGGTATCGAGCTTGGTTCAACAAGAGTCAAAGCTGTTCTTATCGATGAAAACTGCAAGCCCTTGGCAAGCGGTGCTCACGATTGGGAAAACAAGCTTGAAAACGGCTATTGGACTTATTCCCTCGAAGATGTTCAGATTGCAATTCATTCCTGCTTCAAGGCTCTCAAGGCTGATGTAAAAGAAAAGTACGGCTGTGATTTCAAGACAACAGGTGCTATCGGTATCTCAGCTATGATGCACGGCTATCTCGCTTTCGATAAAGACGGCAAGCTCCTCACTCCTTTCAGAACATGGAGAAACACTACGACAGCCGAAGCTGCTGAAGAATTAACTGAAAAGCTCGGATTCAACATTCCTCAGCGCTGGACCTGCTCACACATTTATCAGGCTATCCTTAATAAGGAAGACCACGTACCCGAAATCGCATATGTAACAACTCTTGCAGGCTATGTTCACTATATGCTTACAGGTGTGAATGCTGTGGGTGTCGGTGAAGCTTCAGGTATCTTCCCCATCGACTCAGCTAAAAACGATTACGATGAAAATATGATGGCAACTTATGATGCCCTCTTAAAAGAAAAAGGATTCGGTAAGACTCTTCGTGAGATTCTTCCCAAAGTTCTCGTTGCAGGCGAAAATGCAGGTGCTCTTACAGAAAAAGGT
>JAZQUF010000051.1:0-11071 GCA_045631165.1 Acutalibacteraceae bacterium | reverse complement strand
GCTGATGCTGCTAAGTATATCGATCCCCGTAAGGAATAAGGAGGTAAACGGACATGGCATTATTTGAAAGTTATTCAAGAAGAATCGACAAGATTCTTGCTGTTTTAAAAGAATACGGCATTTCTTCAGTTGAAGAATGTAAAGAAATCACACTCGCTAAGGGTATCGACTGCGATAAGATCGTAAGAGAAACTCAGCCTATCTGCTTCGAAAACGCTGTATGGGCTTACACAGTTGGTTGCGCTATCGCAATCAAAAAAGGTTGCGTAAAGGCTGCTGACGCTGCTGCTGCAATCGGTGAAGGTCTTCAGGCTTTCTGTATCCCCGGTTCAGTTGCTGACAACCGTCAGGTTGGTCTTGGTCACGGTAACCTCGGCAAAATGCTCCTTTCAGAAGAAACAGAGTGCTTCTGCTTCCTTGCAGGTCACGAAAGCTTTGCAGCTGCTGAAGGCGCTATCAAAATTGCTCTTAACGCAAACAAGGTTAGAGTTCAGCCTCTTCGCGTTATCCTCAACGGTCTCGGCAAGGACGCTGCTATGATCATCTCAAGAATCAACGGCTTCACATATGTTCAGACTGAATTTGATCCCTACTCAGAAACAGTTAAGGTTATCAAGGAAACACCCTATTCAGACGGTGACAGAGCTAAGGTTAAGTGCTACGGTGCAGATAACGTACCAGAAGGCGTTGCTATCATGAAGCTCGAAAACGTTGGTGTATCAATCACAGGTAACTCAACTAACCCCACACGTTTCCAGCATCCCGTTGCAGGCACATACAAGAAGTGGTGCGTAGAAAACGGCGTAGGTTACTTCTCAGTTGCTTCAGGTGGCGGTACAGGTCGTACACTCCATCCCGACAATATGGCAGCCGGCCCCGCTTCATACGGTATGACTGACACAATGGGTCGTATGCACTCAGACGCTCAGTTCGCAGGTTCATCATCAGTTCCCGCTCATGTAGAAATGATGGGTCTTATCGGTATGGGTAACAACCCCATGGTTGGTGCTACTGTTGCTTGTGCTGTTGCTGTTGAAGAAGCAAGCAAATAAGAACCTGAAATGCTTTGCATTTCAGAACCTTGTTACTCGCAAGGCTCGTAATAAGAGGCTTTCAGTCACTTATTAAATTAAATCATTGATAATGAAGTTAGACACATCATTTTGGAGTTTTCCACTATGATGTGTCTGATGTTTTTGTGGGGAATCTATCAAGTCGGGGTCAAGTTTTTATGAAGAAATTATCAATGATTAAACAAGTTTCTATCTCCTTTGAAGAGGGCTGTGATATGTACATCCTTAACTGCAAACAAAGAAATCTGAGGCAACCATTGTCTTTTTTCAGAAGTTATGATATAATTTAAGGAAAATAAAATGAAATGAGAGTGATTCAATGAAAAAATCCAATGCACTTGCACTTATACCTATCGGTGTATTTGTTGCATTCTATCTTTCCCTTGGAATAGTTTTTGAATATGTGCTTAAAATACCAATGGGCTTTTACAGTGTACCCGTTGTAGTTGCATTTATTATTGCACTTTTTGTTGCAGTGCTTCAGACCAAGGGTGAGAAGCTTGATAGAAAATTCGAAATTATGGGCGAGGGTGTCGGTGATAAAAATATCATCACTATGCTTCTTATTTTTATGCTCGCCGGTATATTTGTTGGTGTTGTAGGCAGAAGCTCTGCTGAAAGTGTAGCATATTTTATGCTGTCAGTAACTCCGCCTAAAGTTGCAGTTCTGGTTCTGTTTATTGTCAGCTGCTTCGTTTCAACGGCTATGGGTACCTCTGTCGGTACTATTACACTTATTGCTCCTATTGCAGTTGCTATTTCAGAGGGCTCAGGCTTCCCGCTTGCTCTTTGTGTCGGTACTGTTGTGGGTGGTGCAATGTTCGGTGATAACCTTTCATTTATTTCGGATACAACAATTGCCGCATGTAACGGTCAGGGCTGTGAAATGAAGGATAAATTCCGCACTAACTTTGCCGTTGTCTTACCTGCTGCTATTGCTGCAATTGCAATTATTATGTTCCGTTCCTCAGGCTATGATATTGCCGACAGTATCAGCAAGGAATACGATATGCTTCAGATTATTCCCTATGTACTTGTTCTTATCAGCGGTATAGTAGGTATTAATGTATTTCTTACCCTTGCAATCGGTATTGTTTCGGGTAGTATCATTATGCTTGCAACAGGCACAGTTAACTTCCCTGACCTTCTCTCCGGTATGGGGAACGGCGCATCGGGTATGTTTGAAACCTCAATGGTGGCAATACTTGTTGCGGCTCTCTGTGCTCTTATCAGATATAACGGTGGCTTTGAGGCGCTTCTCAGCGGTATCCGCCGTGTATTTAAGGGTAAGGCTCTCGGTCAGCTTGGTATCGGCCTTTTAGTTGGTCTTATGGACATTGCAACAGCCAACAACACAGTTGCAATTGTTATGGCTAACCCCATCGCAAGTGAAATGGCAAAGGATTACGGCATTGCTCCCAGAAAGACAGCATCAATCCTTGATACCTTCTCATGTATATTCCAGGGTGTACTTCCTTACGGTGCTCAGATTCTTGTGGCCCTTTCAGTTGTACACACAATGGGACTTGAGTTGTCTGCATTTAATATAATCTCAAATCTCTATTATCCTATGATGCTGCTTCTCAGTTCACTTGTGTTTATATTCTTTATTCCCGATAAAAAGGCAAAAGCATAAAAAAACGAGGCTCTTGGAGTTGTTCCAAGGGCCTCAACATATCCATTATACCAAATTCCAATCTTTAAAGTCAATGGTTTTTAGCTCGTTAAGACTGATTTCTACCTTTTGTATAAAAAACATATATGTAAATTTGTACAAAAAAGATATTGAAATGTGGAAAACTTTATGGTATATTATAATCACAGAAAGGGAAAGGTGATACCAATGAGATAGGTAGTAACCAAGGTCTTCTGAAAAAGTTTTGCTTAGAAAATATGAAGAAAGAGTAAGAAAATAAAAACCAAAAAGCAAAACAGGAGAAAGACGAAGACGACGAATTCTGTAGAAAGTAGAGGTTGACCAAATGATGTTAGATAACAAGTCAGAACAGAAGTAACCCCCCGGACCATAAAAAGATGTGTGAAGAAACATCGGTCCTCGGGGGTTATTTCATTTTTATTTTAATTCTGAAGTTATGCAGCCATAGGGCTGTTTTTTTGTTGCGTAAAATTAATTTTAGTGATATAATATAACAAAATAAAACCAAAGGGGAGTATAATATGAAAAGTGTTCTTGTTACAGGTGCTGCAGGCGGCATGGGCGTAGCTATATGTCAGAGTCTTGTGGCTAAAGGCTATAAGGTTTACGGTCTTGATTACAGAAAAGGCGACGAAATTGCAGGAGTTGATTTCTTTGAGTGCGATGTTACAGACAGAGAGTCAATTGAAGCTATATATGAAAGCATAAAAGAAAAGACCGATAAGCTTGCAGGTATCGTACATACAGCAGGTATATATGATATGGATTCGCTTATAGAAATGGACGAGAAGCGCTTCACACGTATTTTTGATATCAACGTTTTTGGTGTATTCAGAATTAATCAGATTTTTGCACCTATGCTTACAAAGGGAAGCAGAATCATTATCACCTCAAGTGAGCTTGCACCTCTTGATCCTCTGCCGTTCAACGGTATTTACGGCATAACAAAGGCAACTCTTGAGAAGTACGCTTTCTCACTTCGTATGGAAACCAACCTTCTCGGTATTCCTGTAAGTATCATCAGACCGGGTGCGGTTAAGACAGGTCTTCTCGGTGCTTCGACTCAGGCTATTGACAGATTCGTTTCTGATACCAAGCTTTATAAGTCCACATCAACAAGATTTAAAAAGATAGTTGACAGCGTTGAGTCAAGAAATATCACTCCTGACAAAATCGCAGACAAGGTGCTTGAAGCACTTGAATCTAAGAATCCCAAGTATGTTTACAAAATCAACCGCAATCCTCTTCTTCTGCTTCTCAACAGTCTGCCCGACAGATTGCAGGTTGATATAATCGGTATGATTCTTAAAGATTGATAACACAGATATATCTAAAAAATTACCAAGCTGTTACAGTTTTGTCATAGCTTGGTTTTTCTATTTACTTAATATACGATTTATGCTATACTTGAATTAAAGGGTAGACTTTCCCGGATGAAAAATGAAAGTGAGGTGCACTTTATGATTAAAACATCACAGCTTCCTAAAAACAGTCCTTTTATCAGACACCCCTTCGGTGGTCTTACTTCAAATATGCTCAGAGTAATTGCCGTTTTGCTTATGCTCAGCGACCACATATGGGCAACCTATATGTCCTTCGGAGATTGGATGACCAATATCGGCAGAATGGCTTTTCCGATTTTCGCCTTTCAGATAGCAGAGGGCTTTGTACATACTAAGAATTTCAAAAAGTACGCCCTGAGACTTTTGGGTTTTGCACTGGTAACCGAACTGCCTTTTAATCTTTTCTATTCAAGCAGATGGTTCAATCCTTATCATCAGAATGTGCTTTTCACACTTCTTCTCGGCCTTATGGCAATCAAGGTTATAGATAATCTCAAGAAAAATCACAAGGCAAAAGATATCGCATTATCTGCACTGTGGATATTGCTGATAGTTATAGGTGCGGTGCTCGGCTTCGTTGATTATGGCTTAAACGGTGTGCTTATGGTGGTACTCTTCTACGTTTGCAGAGACTTCCCCTTTGCGTGGCTCGGTCAGCTGATCGGTATGGTTTGCATTAATGTCATTTTCTTCGAGGGTCAGGTTATCCCCACAGAGATTTTTGGTATGGCTGTCGAGATACCCACTCAGGCATATGCAGTTTTCGCACTGATACCCATATGGCTTTACGGCGGAAGAAAGGGCATATCAAACAAATTCCTGCAGTACGGCTTCTATGCATTCTATCCCGTGCATATGATTATACTGTATCTTATAAAATATTTCGCATAATTAAAAGCTCTCGGTTTCTTGCCGAGAGCTTTGGTTTTACCAATGCATATTGATGTGATAGGGGATAGTGTAATATCCTACTCGGGAGCCTGCATTATATTCCATAATATATCGTACCTGACCGGAATTATTGTAGGCGAAAATCTTATACATATATCCGCCATAGTAATCGTTGGAAGTTTCACCTGTATCGCAGTAGTATATCATAGTCCAGCTACGTTGTTGTTTGATTGTGATATTTTCACATCCGGCAGGTCTCATTTTTGTGTACTTCTCAACCTCTTCTTTTAGTTCGCTCGGGGATAAGTAATATCTGTTCAGAACAATAGTGAAGTCCTTATCTCTGTCATAAACTAACTGATATCTATAGAAATATTTATAACCTTCGCGATAATCCATATAGCTGAAAAGCTTCTTATCAAAGAGTTCGAAGTCTTTTTCGGCCGTGTCAAGCTCTTTCGGGAAAAACTCGTTTATTTCATCAGAAAACCTATCAATTCTCTTGTCTGTTTTGAGATAGTTATCGAGATTGGTAGTTTCAGAGTGCATATCGGGTCCGATAATCGTACTTAAATTATAAAGATAGGAGAAAAAGCATACGGGAATAAGTATTATGCAAAGTATCACAGTTATAATTTTAGTCAGATTAAGGGATTTAGTTTTAAGTGTCAGAGATAGTTTCGGCAGTTTACGGTTAAAAAGCAGAAGCAGAGCGACACCGAGAATATAAAATATCATAGCCCATTTGACATAAAAGGATGCCTCAAAAGCAGGATAGCGCATAGAATACATATAGAATACAAATATTTGTAATATTACAGACAAGATAAAATATATGATACCTGCCACAGAAGCGATGCGTGAAAAATAATGCCATATTTTTTCTGATATTGTCATTACAGTATCTTCCTTTGGCACTATCTTTTCTTCAGTTACAGCATTCAGACTCTCGCATATAGTTTCAATTGATAAATCTTCGGTCAGTACCACAGCTTCGAGCTTTTCAATTATAGCCTTATCGCTTTCAATTCTTTCGGAAGTTTTTTCTATAAACTCCTCTAAAGTTTCACGGCAGGGTACCTGACCTGAACTCATGAGCTTTATCTCAGCTATAGAAAAGCCTGCCTTGCGAAGAGTTGCAACATTTTTGAGCGCTTCTACATCGTTTTCGGAAAATTCAATATTTTTTCTGCCAGCATAGTTTTCACTGCATGAGGGAGACACGAGGCCGTTTTCAATATATAATCTGATTGCTCGGTCAGTGAGGTCGGTTTGCTGTATTACATCCTTCATTTTCATAAAATGTACCTCCTTTTTTGATTTGGTACACTTATATTACAGTTTAACCTTGGGTAAAAGTCAAGAACTTTTGCGAAAAATAATGCAAAATTTTAAAAGGGAAGGTTTTACTGTGAAATTATGGTGAAATCAGTTGACGGAAAATCCTTTGTTATGATATAGTTAATTTATGTAAAAGGGTAGGTGAGTACCCTTGAAAAGGAGGAATTTTAAAATGGATGAAATGTATTTTATGGAGTATATGATGGAAAACGTGGCGATTTTCAGCCCGATAATTTCAGTACTCAACGTTCTTACAATTGTTTTTGTAATACTTTATATGCACTACACGGCTAAATATAAAAATCACGAGCTCTCCGTTGCCTGGTATATACTGGCGTTTTTCTTCTCTCTTCCCACAGCTATTGTCTTTGCAGTAAAGAGTAAGAAGTTCCGCCACGAAAACACAAAGGTCTGCGCTCAGTGTGGTGATAAATATCCCGAAACCTTTACTATGTGCTCACGCTGTCTTATTGATCTGCCTGAGCTCGACGATCCGCAGAGAATGAAAAAGAAAAAGCTCGGCAAGATTTTCGGTGTGCTGTTCGGTGCCGTGAGTGTGGCAACAGTTGTTGTGATTACAGCTCTTGTAATTATTGTGGTTCAGCAGACAATGGATCTTATGCAGTTTGATAATAACTTCAGCTACAGAATACCCATCGAAACTGCAGCAGGTGAAAAACTCTATTTAGACAAAGAGGGAAACGTATATACCGATCCCTGGGAAGTTGTAATCTACGACAGAGACGGCAATACATATACCTATGAAATCAAAGAAATTGAAGATGAAGAATACGGCTTATATGAAGACAGCTTTTATGTAGATGAAGAGGGCAATAATTACGAATCATATTATTGCTATGTAGACGAAGAGGGTTATTTCTATTACGATGAAGAAATGGAAATCTGCTGGGACGATTCAGATTATGACTATGAGGATGAGGCAGAATACGATTTCGATGACCTTTTTGAGGAGCAGGACTACAGATATTACGAAGACAGATACATTGACGAAGAGGGTAATGTTTACTACTATGCTGAAGAAGTGAGCTGGAACGAAAAGGGCGAAATCATCACTGCTGAAAATGATCCCAACCCTCCCGTAATTGAAGATTTATTCCCTTAATTTAAGATTTATATTAAAGGCAGATACTTCGGTATCTGCTTTTTTGTTGACTTAAGGAATATTTTGTTTTATACTAATAAGTAATAGATTTTGAGGTGATAGAATGAATTTTGATCTTAAGGAAAAAGCAAAAGAAAACAGAATAATTATCGCTCACAGAGGTGTGGCAGGTGGTAACATCCCTTGCAACACAATGGCGGCGTATGAGATAGCTCTCAAACAGGGTGCGGATATGATAGAGGTTGATGTCAGCTGCAGTGCCGACGGCAAGCTGTTTTTGTTTCATCCTATGATGGAGCTGTCGCATCTGAATAAGCCTTTACTTCTTTCTGCTTTGCCCTATAGCCTCATTAAAAAGCTTCACTATGTAAACTATGACCGAGCCCGGACTCAGTTTCCAATAGCCGATTTTGACGATTTTTTAGAGCGGTTCAAGGGCAGATGCTATATCAATATAGATAAGTTCTGGTCGAATCCTGAGAAGATTTATAAGGCTATCAAGCGCCACGGAATGACGGATCAGATGCTTGTTAAGAGCAAGCTTACAAAAGATGGCAAGGTACTCGATGTGCTTGAAAATCTTGCACCTGAGATTGCCTTTATGCCTATTGTCAACGATACATATACTCAGCACGATGAGCTTAAAAAGAGAAATATCAACTATGTGGGCGTTGAGTGCTGCTTTAAACAGGACTCTGCCGAGGTGGCGAGCGAGGAATTTATCGAGAAGATGCACCGCGACGATATACTCGTGTGGGCTAACTCTATAATTTTCTATCACAAGGTACAGCTTGCAGGTGGTCACAGTGATGACACTGCTCTGACGGAAAGTGAAGAAAAGGGTTGGGGTTGGCTTGCTGACAGAGGCTTTGATATGATTCAGACCGACTGGCCGGGTATGCTTATAGACTATCTCAAAAAGACAGACAGATATTACAGATAAGGTGATAATATGTACGATATAATTTTATTTGATCTTGACGGTACTCTCACAGATCCCGGTGAGGGCATAACCAATTCAGTTGCCTACGCGCTGAAAAAGTATGATATTGAGGTTGCCGACAGGCGAGAACTTTATAAATTCATCGGCCCACCCCTTAAAGATTCCTTTATGAAGTATTACGGCTTCAGTGAAGATAAGGCCGTGGAAGCTATAGCTTATTACAGAGAGTATTTCAGAGATACGGGAATATTTGAAAATAAGGTCTATGAGGGCGTGGAGGATATGCTTAAGACTCTTCAAGCTGAGGGCAAAAAGATAGTCCTTGCCACATCAAAGCCAGAAGAGTTTGCTATTAGAATACTTGAGCATTTTGAACTTAAGAAGTATTTTACTGTGGTAGCAGGTGCTTCTATGGATTCTTCGAGAAGTAAAAAAGGTGATGTGATTGCTTATGCTATTTCGCTTTGCAGTGACTTTGATAAAGAGAAAGCTATAATGATAGGCGACAGAGAGCACGATATTATCGGCGCAAAGGAAAACGGACTTAAGTCTATGGGCGTCCTTTACGGATATGGCGATGAGGCTGAATTGAAAAAAGCAGGAGCTGATTATATAGTCAGTGCGCCTGATGATATATTAAAATCTGTATGAGAAAACCCTCTGTACTGTTTGTACAGAGGGTCGTTTTATTTTATCCTGATTTCTCTTATGCCGGCAAGAATGTGGTTTTTACATTCTGCGGCCTTGATCTGGCTTGTTGGCTGTATACCTTCGAGAGGATACTCCAAGCCGAGATCTCTGTATTTATTCACTCCCATAGTGTGATAGGGCAGTACATCGAGATAACGAAGATGTCTGAGTGTGCCTATAAATCTGCCTAAAGCCTTAAGGTCATCGGCAGAGTCCGTGATACCACCCACAACAACGTGACGAATGCAGATTTCAACATTCATACTATCAACAAACTCGGCAAAAGCCAGAATGTTTTCGTTGTAATGTCCTGTGAGTTCCTTGTGCTTATCTGTATCAATGTGCTTGATGTCAAGCATAACAAGGTTTGTAAGCTTCAGCAGTTCTGTGAGCTTTTGCTTATAGCTGTCATTGTCGGGTGTGAAAGTGATACCCGATGTGTCAATGCAGGTATGAATGCCGTGTTCTTTAGCCTTGGTGAAAAGCTCAATGAGAAAGTCTGTCTGAAGAAGTGGTTCACCGCCTGTGACAGTGATGCCGCCTTTTGTATAGAAAGCCTTGTTTTTAAGGTAAAGTGCGATAAGCTCATCGGCAGTCATTTCTGTGCCTTTTTTGAGCTCCCAGGTGTCGGGGTTGTGGCAGAATTTGCATCTGAGGGGACAACCCTGCATAAAGATTACAAATCTTATGCCCGGGCCGTCGACAGTGCCGAAACTTTCAGTGGAGTGAACGTAACCGGTCATAGTTATATTTCGTCGTGGAATGTACGTGAGATAACTTCGTCCTGCTGTTCTTTTGTGAGCTTGATGAAGTTAACTGCATAACCGCTGACTCTTACTGTAAGCTGAGGATACTTTTCGGGGTGAGCCTGAGCATCGAGAAGAGTTTCTTTAGTAAAAACGTTTATATTAAGATGATGTCCGCCTTTCTGAACGTAACCGTCTAAAAGGTTAACGAGATTGTCAATCTGACTCTGTGTTGCTGCCATTGAAATGACCTCCTTAGTTTTATTTTTGCGACTTATCAGTCAACATTGTCTGCATCAAGACCCTCGAAGAGAGTGGGGTTGCTACAAGCACCGCCGATGCAGTCTACGTCGATATCGCCTGCGAAAATTCTGTCGTCCTTACCAAGGGCGCCGGGGATAATTGAGAAGGTATTTGAAATACCGTCCTGAGCGTCGATGAAGGGAAGCTTCGAAACAGATGAGAGTGATGCAACAGCACCGTGAGTATCTCTTCTGTGCATGGGGTTAGCACCGGGAGCAAAAGCTTCACCGTATTTTCTGCCGTCAGGTGTTGAACCTGTTGCCTTGCCGTAAACAACGTTTGATGTGATGGTAAGAATTGAAGTTGTGGGAATACTGTTTCTGTAAGTGTGGTTCTTTCTTACGTGCTCCATAAAGATGTGAACGATATCGTGAGCGATTTCGTCAACCCTGTCATCGTCGTTACCGAATTTGGGGAAGTCGCCCTCTACTTCGTAATCAACTGCAAGACCGTTTTCGTCTCTGATAACCTTAACCTTAGCATACTTGATAGCTGAAAGTGAGTCAGCTACAACGCTGAGGCCTGCGATACCTGTTGCAAACCAACGAGTAACGTTCTTATCGTGAAGAGCCATCTGGATTCTTTCATAGCAGTATTTATCGTGCATATAGTGGATAACGTTAAGAGTGTTAACGTAAACCTCTGCGAGCCAACGCATCATAGCGTCGTATTTTCTCATAACCTCATCATAATCGAGGTATTCTGAAGTGATAGGTGTGAATTCAGGACCGACCTGCTTCTTTGTAACTTCGTCAACACCGCCGTTGATAGCGTAAAGAAGACACTTAGCAAGGTTAGCTCTTGCACCGAAGAACTGCATTTCCTTACCGAGTCTCATTGATGATACACAGCAAGCGATAGCGTAGTCATCACCGTGTGTGAATCTCATAAGGTCGTCGTTCTCATACTGGATTGATGAAGTTTCGATTGACATCTTAGCACAGTAGCGCTTGAAGTTGTC
>JAZQUF010000050.1:0-7468 GCA_045631165.1 Acutalibacteraceae bacterium | reverse complement strand
CTTTGCATCAAGAGAGTTAAGAACTTCGAAGAAGGTCTTGCACTTATGAACAACAACCCCTTCGCAAACGGCTCAGTTATCTTCACACAGAGCGGTTACTATGCAAGAGAGTTCGCAAAGAGAACAGACGGCGGTATGGTTGGTGTTAACGTTGGTATTCCCGTACCCGTTGGCGTATTCCCCTTCACAGGTCACAAGCTCTCATTCTTCGGTAACCTCCACTGCCTCGGTAAGGATGCATTCCGTTTCTTCACAGAAACAAAGGCTGTAACAACACGTTGGTTTGACGAAGAAGAAATGAAAGCTACAACCGTTGACACATGGGACGGCTCAGTAGGCGGCGGCATCTGAGTAAATAACAGCGCGTTTTTGATTACTTTTTCCGCGCTAGGAAAAAGTAATGCCTTTACTCTTGCGGTTCCCAAAATTCATTACGGCTTGGAGCACCTATGAATTTTGACCGCTGCGCCATCCTCGCTTCGCTTCATCCACCTCAGGTGGCGCTTCAGCGACGATGCAGCGAGGACAATAAAAAAATAAAGTAGCAGATTTCGGTCTGCTACTTTTTGTTTGATAAATTGGAAGTTACAGGTTAGTCCATTCTTCTCTCGTTATTGCAAAAACCTTTGTGATTTCATTCGCATCATCCTTATACTCACCAACCTGTTTGCATCCGTAAGAAATTGCAGTTTTATATGACGGCTCATTTGTGTGTTTCATATAGGAATACACCACATTAAACGATGTGTTATTAAATGTCCAATCCCTGACCGCAATCGCTGCTTCTTTGGCATATCCTTTCCTTTGCTTATCTCCTCTTATATGATAACCGATTTCAGGTTTTATTTCACCGCCTATAATCTGCATCGTCAAGCCACAATCACCTATCATTTCACCAGTCTCTTTCAAACATACAGCCCACAAGCCAAAACCAAACACCCGATATCTTTCAATATTTCGCAAAATCCAGTTCATTACCTTTTTTTCATCAAATGCATATGGATAATGTTTCATTATGTCATAATCTGCCAACACTTTATAAAGTGCGGAAAAATCATCTTCCGTCATTTCTCTTAAGAGCAAACGTTCCGTTTCAATAACCATTATTTTATCCTCGTTAAATTCTCGTTCATCATCCCAATTATACCACACCCAACCCGAAACATCAACAACCGACCTTGCAGGTGGGGGGGTCCATTAAATCGCTTTGCGATTTACGATGACTGCGTCATCGACACGAACGCAGTTCGTGTATGGAGCCGCCTCTGCCCTCCTGCACAGACTGACCTCGTACAAATAAAAAACCGAGCTGAAATTATCAACTCGGTTACTCTTTTTTATATTGCCCTCGCCGGGCGGGCGTAACTTTTTGCTGGCGCACAAAAAGTTACCAAAAATGCGCTGATTTTCTTACAGAAGTTCTGCGCCGTGCTCTTTGCAATACTTGATGGTTTCCTCATCCCAATATGATGACTGTACTTCGCCGATGTGTGCCTTACGAAGGAAGAACATACACATTCTTGACTGACCGATACCGCCACCGATGGTGTAGGGAAGCTCACCGTTGAGAAGTGCCTTGTGGAAGGGGAGTGACTTTCTGTCTTCACAACCGCTTTCCTTGAGCTGACGCTTCATAGCTTCTTCGTCAACTCTGATACCCATTGATGAAAGCTCAAGAGCAATATCAAGCACAGGGTAGTAAACGATGATGTCACCATTGAGTGTCCAGTCGTCATAGTCAGGAGCTCTGCCGTCGTGGGGCTTGCCGTCCTTGAGCTTAGTGCCTATCTTCATAAGGAAGATTGCACCGTGTTCTTTAACAGCAGCGTACTCACGCTCTTTACGGCTCAGGTCAGGGTATCTTTCCTCAAGCTCGTCTGAGGTGATGAATGTGATTTTTTCAGGAAGAAGTGAGCCGATGAAGTTGTACTCTTTTGTTATGTAGTACTCGGTATGACGAAGTGCAGCATAGATAAGCTTAACAGTTGATTTGAGAGTTTTCTCTGTTCTGTCTTCTTTGCTGATAATCTTTTCCCAGTCCCACTGGTCAACGAAGATAGAGTGAATGTTGTCGGTATCCTCGTCACGGCGAAGAGCGTTCATGTCGGTGTAAAGACCTTCACCCTCACCAAAGCCGTACATATTAAGTGCGACGCGCTTCCATTTAGCAAGTGAGTGAACTATTTCAAATTTCTTACCGCTGAAGATATCGAATGATACGGGTCTTTCTGTGCCGTTTAGGTTATCATTGAGACCGCTTTCAGTGTCGACAAATAAAGGTGCGGAAACTCTTGTGAGGTTGAGCTCAATAGCGAGATCTCTCTCAAAGAAGTCCTTTACCTTTTTGATAGCAATTTCTGTGTCACGAAGTGACAGTTGAGGCTTATAGTCCTCAGGAATATAGTGGGGCATAAATAACCCTCCTGTTATAAAGTAATAAATACGCTAACTATTATATCAAAATTACTGCCATTATGTCAATATCCACTTTCAAAAGGTAATTGAACACCTTTCTCGTCAATTTGCACAAAAAAATCAAATAAAATTCTCGCATTTTAACTAAAGGGTAGAAACGATGATTTTTGGGATTTTTTTGTAAAAAAACACTTGATTTTTTGTTTTTGATAGTGTATTATATGCACGTACTCAAGAGAGAGTACCACAGAGAGCGAAAAGCTCTCGACTTAAAATGCTTACTCCACTATAATGTTTTCTTCATATTTTCTCCTTTTAAAAGCACTCGGTTTCTCCCCGGGTGTTTTTAATTTTTAGTCAGCATTTTGCAATGCGGGTCGCTTTTATCCGTATACAGTGAGAAAAAAACAAATGACTGTTCACTCAAATAATAAGAGGCAACTTTTTGGTTGCCTCTTTATAATTTACTCGCTTCAAATTTTGAGAACGCTTGCTCTGTGGTACGATACCAACCCATAGCAGCGTGTAAATCCGCTACCTTATTGCTAATTACTCATTGTTAATTGTCAAAGCCTTTGCCTTTGATATTATTTCTTCCAGTGTCTCCTCTGCACTCTTTCCATCGCAGTTGATGGTTATATCTGCATACTTATTATACAGAGGAGTTCTCTCGCGGTAAAGGTCGGAGAGTGTAGAGCCGTTTTTCATAGCTACACCTCTTGTGGTAATGTTGCCGATACGTTTTTCTATTTCGCCGAGAGATAAGTCAAGATGTACTGTTATACCGTCTTTTCTCAGATGCTCCATAGCTTCTTCTCCGTAAACGGCGCTTCCGCCTGTAGCTATAACGCTTAAGGTGTAATCCTGGGAACAGATAACATCATTTTCAATTTTAAGGAAGGCATCAGTGCCTTCTTTTTCTATTATATCGCAAAGGGTACAGCCACATTTGCTCTGGATTATCAGATCCGTATCCACGAAGCTTTTAAGTGTACTTTTAGCAAGGAGTACACCGATTGTACTTTTGCCGGCGGCAGGCATACCGATAAGAACAATATTACTTTTCATTATATATACATTCCTTTAGCTGTTTTTGAATATGATAACACAGCTCATTTTAAAAGGCAAGGGCAAAAGCTCTGACGGATAAAAATATAAAAACTCTTATATATATGTTGACAGGGTGAAGATAAAGGTATAAACTTATACTATATTATATAAGGAGAGTTTCTATGCAGACAGGAAAAAGAATACTGAGCCTCGTGATGGCAATGGTTATATGCTTTACTTCTGTGCCCATGGCGTTCGCTGTGGAGTCTGCGGACGTTGAAAACACACAGGAGATAACTGAATTTGAGGATATTACAACAAGTGAGCCGCCGACTACAGAGGAAGAAGCTGACGAAGAGCTGTCAACAACTGAGCCGACTGTACCTGATACAGAGCAGGAAGAGGAAGTGACACAGCCGGAAGAAAAGGAGCCTTTGCAGGATAATGACATAGTTGCTGTTCTTTATGTGTTCTATGATAAATCGGATATTCATGCTGTGGGTCATACGTGGATTTACATCGAAAATCTCACTGATCAGGAGCTCAAGGTCGGAGTTTATACTCTGCCTGCAAATGAGGGTGTATCTGTCGGCACATTGCCGGAGTATGACGGTTGGGGTATATACTATAATATAGAAGCATATCAGCAGACTATTTATGGTATGGAAGGTCAGGTGTCAGTGAAGGAAGAGATTACTCTCAGAAAGCTTCGCCGCGTATCAAACTTTATTGTGAATTATCCCAATTTTTGGGATCCCGTATTTTTTAATTGTATGCTTTTTGCATTTCTTGCATGGGATATGGGTTCCTTAAAGATTCTGATTCCGCTGTTTTTCCCAATTATCGGCAAGATTCAGATGCTGATTTATCCTCACGAAACAGAAGTGCAGATGAAGCCTGTTACCAAGGATCAGGTCTACAAACAGACAGGAATGGCAGGATGGGCAAATCTTATGCCTTATAACACCTGATGTTAATATATAATTTTTATGGGACGCGGGTAAACCCTGCGTCTCTTTTGTTTTCATTCCGCCGAGGAAGAAAGGGAATAAGGAAAGTTTTGCGCAAGCTTTTACAAAAGCTTGCGGGGTGTGGGGCGGAGCCCTGCAACAAAAAAACAGTTGCAAATTTAGCGAAATAGTGGTAAACTCGGAATATAAACCAAAGGAGGAAAAATATATGAAAAAGAGAATGATTAAAAACTTAATGCTTGTAGTTGTTATGGTTGTGCTGTGTATGGCTGTGGGTATGACAGCAAGTGCGGAGAATAGAACTATTGTTGATTCAGGCATGTGCGGTGCTGAGGGTGATAATGTTATATGGACTCTCTATGATGATGGTGAGTTTGTTCTCAGCGGAGAGGGAGCGATGAAGGATTATGCTAAATCGGGTTATGGTGTTTACTCTACAGAATGGTATGAATATGATATAAGTAAAGTTACAATAGAAGATGGTATAACACATTTAGGTGGGGGCTCTTTCTACTGTTTTGATAGAGGAGAGTATTCATTCACAACAATAGAGTTTCCTGAGTCTGTAAAAAGTATAGGTATGTATGCTTTTGGTAAATGTAAAAATCTTTTGGAGTTTTCTGTTCCGAGTGGTGCAACTGAAATTGGAGCATACACTTTTTATGGATGCGAAAATCTTGAGAAAGTATATTTGCCAGATTCTTTGACTAGTATTGGAGACGGAGCTTTTTATTCTTGTTATAATCTGAAAAATATTGATATACCAAATAGTGTAAATTATATTGGAACTTCCGCTTTTTCTGGGTGTGAAAAGCTTGAAAAAATAGTGATACCTTATGGAGTGACTGCCATTAACAATTCTACTTTTTCTTATAGTGGCTTAAAATATATTATTATTCCTGACAGTGTAACTAGTATAGGTGACTATGCTTTTAAATGTTGCTCAAATTTAAATAGCATAAATATACCTAGCAAAGTGACTCTAATAGGTAGTGAGGTTTTTGTTAGTTGTGCAAACCTAAAAAGTATTGTTGTAGATGAAAATAATGAATATTATTCTAGTGATGAATTTGGAGTGTTGTTTAATAAAGATAAAACTGTTTTGATAGCTTATCCTGCGGGGTGTACTCAAACTATTTATACGATACCTGATGGAGTAACATCTATTGGCGAGAGTGCCTTTTATTATTGTATGAATCTAATAAGTGTAACAATTCCTGATGACGTTACGGCTATATATGATGGAACCTTTGATGGTTGTTTGAGTATAGAAAGATTATATATAGGCAAAGGTCTTGAATTTTGGGATATAGAAGTTTTTTATAATCAGGTACCAAATTTTACAGATGTTATAGTTGATGAAGAAAATCCGTACTTTTTAAGTGAAAATGGCGTTTTATACAACAAAGACAAAACAGAGCTTATTCATTATCCTCAAGGTAAATTGGATGATACTTTTATAATTCCGAACACAGTAAAAAAGATCAGAGACTATGCAGTATATCAAACTGTATATCTTGAAAAAGTAATTATTCCGGATTCTGTTGAGGAAATCGGCTTCGGTGTGTTTTGTTATTCGTATTCTTTGCAAGAGTTTCATGTGGGCAAAAATGTTAAAAATATTGATGGAGGAGCTTTTCATATAGGTTTGTTAATAGGTACTTCGAAAGAATATCCCAAATTATATATTGAAAGCCCTGATGCTGTGTTTGGGGATTTTGCTTTTGGTATATCTGAATCTATTATTACTTGCGATGAGGATATATTTAGAGCTTATGTAGAGGGAACAAAAGAACTTAGTGGTATTGAAAGAGCAATAGCGCTAAATGAAGGCATTGAAAATATTACAGAAATATACTGGGAAGAAAGACCTTATGGTACAATTTATGCTCACGATGAAAGCTGTTCGGCTGTGGAATATGCAAAGTCTATGGGAATTGAATATGAACTTGTTCATTTTTATGGCGATTGGACATATGATTATGAAAATATGGTTCGTTATCGTGAATGTACTTTTGAAAATTGCGAAGCAATAGAAACCGAAAACCTCGAAACCACAGAAAGCGGTGATGTAGAAATCATCGAGCCTACCGACCCCGACACAGACTTCACAGTTGATGTAATCGAAGATTATGTTGCTATTGAAGAGACTATCTCAAACAACATCACAACCGATTTTGAAATCGTAAAAGCCTTTGATATCAACCTCAAAAACAAAGATGGTGTTCACGTTCAGCCTGACGGTACTGTTAAGGTTAAACTTCCTCTTGATTGGTCAAAAGACGGAGTATACAAAGTTTACCGTGTCAACGATGACGGCACTCTCACTGATATGAACGCTTACCGTGAGGGTAGCCATATGGTATTTGATACCGACCACTTCAGCATTTATGTTATAGTTGACGAGAGCGAAAAGGCAGACGAACCCATCGCTCCCGATGAACCACAGGAAGAAACAAAAGATAGTTTCTTCTCAAAGCTTATAGATCTGATTAAAGCTTTCTTTGAGCTTATTGCAAGTATGTTTAAGAAATAAAACCTAAACGGCGGGATAAAACCTGCCGTTTTTTCGTCGCTCGAACGCGTACTGATAGGGGCGTTATAATTCAATACACCTTTTCGGGTGTTTGTAAGTGTTTTAAACTGTTAAAACAGCAAAGCGATAAAGAGCTTATATAGTGCCTGAAGCCTTATAAATACTACATTTTGGGTCTGTTTGTGAACAAAATAAAAATCTGCATTTTTCACAAACTTTTTTTGAAAAAATCGTTGACATTCACAAACTCATAGTGTATAATAGCACTCGTATGTTAAGGATAGTAGGGTATAACTATGCCTTAGCAGACCACAATGATATGCGATGACGCGGGAGGTGGCTGCCCTTGGAGGCAGGGAATTTCCGCCGAGTATGTCCGATTTAAAACCGGGCGGTCTATATTCACTTTCAACGCTGTTTCTTGCGTTAGGTCGGGGGGCTTTATGCGCTCTTTCGGACTAAACAGTGTAATGGGTGAACTGTGCTTTTTGAGCTT
>JAZQUF010000049.1:0-6652 GCA_045631165.1 Acutalibacteraceae bacterium | reverse complement strand
CGAGAAGACAGATGAAAGCCGTTAAGGAAAGGCTGGGTTTATAATGAATAAATATGTAAAAGAATTTTTACACAGAGGTCTTATGTTTGCAGGCTTCGGACCAATAGTTTTTGGCATAGTAATATTGTGCATAACCTACTTCGGTGGGGTGACGGAACATTCGGCATTGCCGATTTTTTCAGGTATAGTGACAACTTACATCTTGGCATTTGTGCAGGCTGGTGCAACTGTCTTTAATCAGATAGAGCATTGGAGTGTACCGAAATCAGTTTTCTGCCACTTCGGACTTCTTTATGTTGTCTACTCGCTTGCCTATATCGCTAACTCATGGATACCCTTCAAGGCAGAGGTGCTTGGAGTGTTTACTGTGATTTTTGTAGTTGGATTCTTCCTTATATGGGGTATAGTTTATCTTGCGGTGAAGAGTACAGGTAAGAAGTTTAATGAGAAGCTGAACGGATAAAACGCAAAGCAGAGCTTTGCTTAATGAATAATGAAGGATGAATATTGAATAATGAATGATTGAGGGTCGCTTCGCTCCGAAATGAATTGCCTTCGGCATGAATTGACCCTTGGTCATGAATTGGCTTTCGCCATGAATTGAAGCTTTGCTTCATAAAAAAAGCAGGTAACCACTCAGGTTGCCTGCTTGAATTTTTAGTCGTTGTAGATAAGATTTGCATGAGTCCAGTTGCTGTCGATTTCTACAAAGGGATGCAGAAAGATTCCCTCTTCGATCGGCACGGTGTAATTTACTCCACGGTAGTAAAAACTGTATTCTGTTTCCGTCATATCGTAACCATAAAATATATTGAAGTTGACACAGCCGTATGTACTGCCTTCTCCTGAATAGTTATAGAGAATTTTGTTGGGTGTGTATTCTATGCCTAGAGATCCGCCTATGACTTGGATTCTGTTTTTGAAAACCTCGTCTTTTCTGAATATGCATAAATTCAGACGCTTCTCATTTGCTTCATTTGTACCCTCAATCAGATAAAAATAATATTTACCTTTTTCTACGGCTTTTGCTATTTTGCCGTTTTTAAAATCTGTTTCATAATATTCAGTGAATTTTCCGACATACTCTGTTGCTTCTTTTTCTATAGCAGTGATATCGTCTTTTGGGATAGTTATGAAATAGTGATAACAGTAAAAATTAATCTGAAGCAACAAAAGAATTGACAGCATAATACTTACAGCAATAACAACCGCCTTTTTTAGCTTCTTCTTATCCTTTTTCATCGTAGTCACAACCACTTCATCGGAAACAGCGGGGAAGTTTTCTTCTTCAACCTTTTCGCCCTGAAGAATCTCTACTACACTCACATCAAGCTCACATGCAAGTGGCTCAAGTAAAGCAATATCGGGTGCACTTCTGCCTGTTTCCCATTTTGATACGGCTTTATCTGTCACACCTAGTTTTTCGGCAAGTTGCTTCTGACTGAGTTGTAGCTCTTTTCTTCTTGCACTGATGAAAACGCCTGTGGTTTTGTTGTCCATGAGTAACACGTCCTTTCTGCCTAAAATATAGCACAAAAATGCTTGAAAGTCACCCTACCGATGGTAGAAAAGGGCCATTCTACCATAAAAATAACCGATGGCTGTCTGAAAACCATCGGTTAAATTGTTATACGGAATTATTTACAGAACTTCTCTACAAATGCATTTATCGCTTCTTCCTTTGTGTATCCACCTGGTGTGAATGTGAAGTTAGCAGGTACTGTGTCATAACGAGCACAGAAATTCTCGATTTCTTCTCTGGTCATAACAATGTCCTTTACATCTGTCAGCTCGTCGATAACCTTTTTGTAGGTGTCGATGTCAGTGTTCATAATGCTCATTACACGAGCTGTCTTTTCGGGGCAGTACTTGGCAGCTCTGTCAATGAAATCACCCATAAATACTGTGCAGGCTTTGCCGTGAGGTACACCATAATTTTCGGTGAGGATATAGCCTAAGGGGTGGGGGAATGCTGTACCGCAGTAAGCGAGGGTTATACCCGCGTACAGTGAGCCGTAATAAAGCTTTGTTCTGAGCTCTTCGTCGGGGTTCTCTTTTGTTTCGTGGAGATGTTTCAGACCCTCCCAGATAAGTGCGATAGCCTTTTCACCGAACATTGTGGGAATATCTCCGCACTTGACTGACATATATCCTTCAATAACGTGAGCCATAGCGTCGAGGGCGGTTGACACAGTTACGCTATAGGGTACCGAGCAGGTGTATTTGCTATCGGCAAAGGTGAGAGTAGGGAAGCAGTCATCGGGGGCAATGCTTCTTTTTCTGCCTGTATCGGGGTTGGTGAGTACACTTACTCTGCCCACCTCACTGCCTGTACCTGCAGTTGTGCCTACAAGTACAAGGGGGAGAGCTTTATTCCTTTCATTCTCGCCAAAATTGAAGATTTCTTCTGCTGAGAAAGAGGGGTTTGTGGCGTAAACTGCCACAGCCTTTGCCGCGTCAAGGGGTGAGCCGCCACCGATACCGACGATGAAGTCTGCACCGAATTTTCTTGCGATTTCGCCTGCCTCGTGGCAATGGTCAATGCGGGGGTTGGGGCCGATTTTATCATATATCTCATATTTGATGTCGCACTCTCTGAGAGCGTACTTCATATCATCAAGGGCACCGCTTAAAAGTGCACTCTTACCGCCTGTTACGATGATACACTTTTTTCCGAAAGTTCCCAGCACAGGAGCGTTATTTTTAAGGCAGTCTTTACCGCTTATAACCCTTACGGGAATTTTAATATCAAAATCCATATCGCTACTCCTTTTTTACGAAGTTTTCATTTTGGAATGATTATAACAAATTTTTGTAAACATATCAAGAATTATTTAAATGCTATTGAAAAAAGTGTCGATTTGTTATAAAATATAAAAGTTAAGTCGGAGTACTATATTAATAGTATATTATTTATAGTTATATACGGGTGATATAGATGACTAAGAAAAAGATTATATCCATTGTGCTGGCGGTGCTTGTTTTTATGGGCGCCGTGAGTTTGTTTATTATTTACGATAAAAGACACGAACGCTTTGATTTCAGTGAGAAAAGCTCCATAGCTATGGGTACCATCGTAACACAGAAAATTTACGGTGATTTCGCCGCTAAGGAAACAGAAAAAACTAAAGCCATTATTGACGGTCTTGATGATATGATATCGTGGCGTAAAAATGATTCCGAAATTGCAAAGCTTAATTCGGGCTCAATGATTGATAGCGCATATTTTGCCGATGTCATAAAACAGTGCAGTGAAATCAGTACAATGAGCGGCGGCGTATTTGATATTACTGTTGGTGGAATTTCTCAGCTCTGGAATATCGGCGAAGAAAATCAGCGCATACCTTCAGAAAAGGAAATTCAGTCTGAGCTCTTAAATGTAGGTTATGGAAAGATAAAATTCAGCGGTAATAAGACAAGTCTTCCTGAGGGCGTAAGGGTTGACCTTGGTGCTGTTGGCAAAGGTATGGCATGTGATATGCTGAAAAATTACTTTGATGCAAGTAATATGCAGGGTGCCGTTGTTTCGGTGGGCGGAAGTATTCTTGCCTGGGGTGACTATAACAAATCCGGTGACAAATGGAAAATTGCTGTTTCTCATCCGAGAAAAGAGGGCGAATATCTTGGGGTGCTCTCAATTGATGAGGGATTTGTTTCCACTTCCGGAGATTACGAAAGATATTTCGAAGAAAACGGCAAGCGCTATCATCACATTATAGATGCAACAAAGGGATATCCTGCAGAAACAGATGTTATCAGTGTAACGGTAGTCTGTGACAGCGGACTTTTGTCCGACGCGCTTTCTACAGCCTGCTTTATCTTAGGTGAGGAAATGAGTGTGCCTCTTCTTGAAAAATACGATGCTTCGGCAATTTTTGTTGATAAAGATATGGATATTTCCGTGGTAGGAGACATTGAATTTGAATACTAAAGGTGTAATCAGGGGGAATATAACCAAGGGCGATATAGCACTTATAGTATCGCTTATAGTGATATCTCTTGTGATGTTTGTTTTTTCTTTTTCAGGCAATGAAAAGCTTATTGCTGAAATATATGTTGACGGTAGTAAGGCTCATACCATAGCGCTCAGTGAGGTTACAGAAAGCTATACTGTCAACGAAAATTATTGTCAGCTGCTTATTGAAAACGACGGTGTATCCTTTGTGTTTTCCGATTGTGGTGACAAACTCTGCATAAAAAGAGGCAAGCTGAAAAACCAGGGTGACACAATGGCCTGTGTGCCGGAAAAAGTGGTTGTCATTCTTAAGGGTGATAAGCAGAATAAAATAGATGGTGTAGCGTATTGAGAAGGGTGAGGATATGAAAACAAATAAGGTTGCTCTTCTCGGTATATTCGGTGCAGTTGCATTGGTGCTGTCTTTTCTTGAAAGTATGCTTGTTCCGGATATTCCGTTTTTGCCTGTAGGTGCAAAGCCGGGACTTTCAAATATTATAACTATGTATATTGCAGGCACTATGGGTTTATCCGGTGCTTTATATATAACAATGATAAAAGTGCTCTTTGCTCTGATAACAAGAGGGGCAACGGGTGCATTTATGAGCTTTTGCGGAGGCGTACTGAGTACTCTTTGCGTTTGTTTTTTCATAAAATATCAGGGTAGGATTTTTTCTTATATCGGTCTTGGTATCATCGGTGCGGTTATGCATAATCTCGGGCAGCTTATGGCAGCTTGTGTTGTGTCAGGTACATTCGCACTTATAAATTACGGTAAATATCTGCTGATTTTTGCTCTCATAACGGGTATGGTCACAGGCACTGTGCTTATGCTTCTGATGCCCAGGCTTTCAAAAATCGGTGGATTCAAATATACAAAACATCACGGCATATAAGCCGTTTAAAACAAAGGGGTTGAAAATATGAGCAAAACAGTTGCAGGTGTGCTTACCGCTGTGAAAAAAGGCCGCGGTGGTGTAAGCGTATCTCACAACAAAAACACAGCAGAAATGCCTGTGGAAAGAATGCCCATACCTGAAAAGGTTGTAATCTCAATGCAGCAACACATCGGTGTACCCTGTACGCCCATCGTTAAAGTCGGTGATGAGGTTGCAGTAGGTCAGAAAATCGGTGATAGCGACAAGTTTGTTTCTGCACCTATTCATGCTACTGTATCAGGTAAGGTAACAGCTGTAGGCGACATCAAGCTCGCAAACGGTATCATAACAAAGGGCGTCACAATTGAAAGTGACGGTGAAATGAGAATTTATGAGGGCATTACTCCTCCCGTAGTAACAAACAAGAAAGAGCTTTGTGCCGCAGTGAGAGAGTCAGGTCTTGTAGGACTTGGCGGTGCGGGCTTCCCAACTCACGTAAAGCTTAATATTCCTGAGGATAAGGATATCGATACTCTCATCATCAACGCTGCTGAGTGCGAGCCTTATATCACAGTTGACTACCGTGAATGTATCGAAAACGCTGAAAATGTTCTCAAGGGTGTAGAAATCCTAAAGAATATCCTCGGCTTCAAGCAGGTTGTTATCGCTATTGAAGATAACAAGCCCAAGGTTTTCGAAGTTATGAAAGAAATTGCAGACAGAGATAATGACAAGGGTGACGCTATCAAGCTTATGACTCTTAAGTCAAGATATCCTCAGGGTGCAGAAAAGATGATGGTACTTTCAGCCACAGGCAGAAAAGTACCTCCCGGAAAGCTTCCCTCAGATGTAGGCTGTGTTGTTATGAACGTAGCTTCAACTGCATTTATCGCAAGATATCTCGAAACAGGTAAACCCTTAGTTAGCCGTTCAATTACTGTTGACGGCAGTGCTGTGAGAAATCCCAAAAATCTCCGTGTGCCTATCGGTACCAGCTTTGCTGATATTGTTGACTATTGCGGTGGCTTTAAAACAGAGCCTGCAAAGATTATCTCAGGCGGTCCGATGATGGGTGTCGCTATCTTTGACATCGACGCTCCTATCTGCAAGCAGAACAACGCGCTTCTTGCCCTCGACGAAAAAGATGCCGCTTTCAAGAAAGAGAGAGACTGTATCCGTTGCGGTAAGTGTGTAGATGTTTGTCCTATGAGCCTTATGCCCACCCTTATTGAGCGCTATGCAAGAATCAAGGATGCAGAAAAGCTCACAAGTTATAATACAATGGTTTGTATGGAATGCGGCAGCTGTGCTTTCGCTTGTCCCTCAGGCAGACCTCTTGTACAGTATATGAGACTTGCTAAGCAGGTGCTCAGAGAGGAGAGTGCAAAATAATGGCTAAGAAATTAACCGTAAGCGCATCACCTCATATGCGCTCAAAAGAAACTACAACAGGTATTATGCTTGATGTAATCATTGCTCTTATACCTGCTCTCATCATGTGTGTTGTATACTTCGGTCTTCGTGCCTTAGTGCTCACAGGTGTATGTGTTGTTTCCTGCGTTGCTTTCGAGTATATCTCAAGAGTCGTTATGAAGAGAGATAACACAATCGGTGATCTCAGTGCAGTTGTAACAGGTCTTATCCTTGCTTTCAACCTGCCTGCAACCCTTCCCTTCTGGATGGCAGTAATCGGTTCACTTATCGCTATCGTTGTTGTTAAGCAGATGTTCGGCGGTATCGGTCAGAACTTTGTAAACCCTGCTATGACAGCAAGAATTATCCTTATGACATCATTCCCCACAGCTATGGCTAAGTGGGT
>JAZQUF010000048.1:0-10329 GCA_045631165.1 Acutalibacteraceae bacterium | reverse complement strand
TGAGCCGTAACGCTCCATTGCCTCTTTGAAGGTGAGTCTGGGAAGAGGTGTATCAATATCAACACCGATAGCTTCCTTGAATACTCTCTTCATAAAGCCTTCGATAAGAGCGAGGATGTCTTCCATTTCGATGAAGCTCATCTCAACGTCTATCTGAGTGAATTCAGGCTGACGGTCTGCACGGAGGTCTTCGTCACGGAAGCAACGTGCAATCTGCATATATCTGTCGAAGCCTGCAACCATTGAAAGCTGCTTGTAAAGCTGGGGTGACTGAGGAAGAGCATAGAATGAGCCCTTGTGAATTCTTGAGGGTACAAGGAAGTCACGTGCGCCCTCGGGAGTTGACTTAACGAGGATAGGTGTCTCAATCTCGATAAAGCCGTTATCGTCGAAGTAGTCACGGATAATCTTTGTGATTTTGTGACGCATAAGAATGTTCTTCTGAAGGTCAGGACGACGAAGGTCAAGATAGCGGTACTTAAGACGTGTCAGCTCTGAGGTCTGGCAGTTTTCGATAATCTCAAAGGGAGGTGTTTCACTCTTGCCGAGAATGCGAAGGTCTGTAACGAAGATTTCAACCTCACCTGTGGGGATTTCCATATTCTTTGAGCTTCTCTCACGTACTGTACCCTTAGCCATAAGCACAAATTCACTTCTTACTGAGAAAGCCTTGTCGAAAATTTCCTTGTCTGTTGTATCGTCAAATGCAAGCTGAACGATACCTGTTCTGTCGCGAAGGTCAACAAAGATAAGAGCACCGAGGTCTCTCTGTCTCTGCACCCAACCTGCAACTACAACTTCTCTGCCGCAGTCTTTCGCTGTGAAGGTGCCGCAGTAGTCTGTTCTTTTAAGTCCTGTCATAAAATCCATAACTGTAATTTCCTTTCTGTATCAATTGATTATTTATTACATAAGTGAGCTGATATCAAGTCCCTCAACCTCAAAGCCCTTAAGGGAGTCGTTGATTGAAAGGCGCATAATTTCTTCTGCGATATCGTCAATATTCATTTCGGTTTCACTGCCGTCTGCCATATTCTTAACCTTGGCAACGCCTGCTTCGATTTCGCTGTCACCGAGCACAACTGTGTAAGCGGCACCGATTTTGTTGGCGTACTTCATCTGTGCCTTTACGCTTCTGCCCACAATGTCAAACTGAGCGTGCATACCGTTGCCTCTTACATCTGAAGCAATCTGTGAAGCCTTAAGAGTAGCATTCTCACCCATTGATGCGATATAGAGGTCGCATTTTGCTTCGGGTGGGAATTCGATACCCTGAGCTTCCATGAGCATAAGGAGTCTTTCCATACCCATTGCAAAGCCAAGTGCAGGAGTGTGGTTACCGCCGATTTCTTCTACGAGACCGTCGTATCTGCCGCCACCGCAAACTGTACCCTGAGCACCGATTTCAGTTGAAACAAACTCGAATACTGTCTTGGTGTAATAGTCAAGACCGCGAACAATTGAGGGGTTAACCTCATAGGGAATATTCATAGCATCGAGATACTGCTGAGTCTTTTTGAAGTGGTCGTCGCACTCGTCGCAGAGATAGTCTGTCACCTTGGGAGCATCCTTAGCGATGTCTGAGCATACGGGGCTCTTGCAGTCGAGGATTCTCATAGGGTTTCTTTCAAGTCTGCCGAGACAGGTAGCACAAAGGTCGTCTTTCTTGCTCTCGAAGTATTCCTGAAGTGCCTTGTGATAGTTCTTTCTGCATTCGGGACAGCCGATGGAGTTAATCTGAATTTTAAGATTTTTCACATCAAGGAAAGCGAAGATATCGTTTACAAGTGAGATAAGCTCAGCATCAGCAGCAGGTGAAGCAGTGCCGAAGCACTCGCAACCGAACTGATGGAATTCACGGAGTCTGCCTGCCTGAGGTTTTTCGTAACGATAGCAGGAAATGAGGTAGCATACCTTCTGGGGCTGAGCCTCATTGAAAAGACCGTGCTCGATGTATGAACGGACTACACCTGCTGTACCCTCGGGACGAAGTGTGATTGAGCGACCGCCCTTGTCCTCGAAGGTGTACATTTCTTTCTGTACTACGTCAGTGGTATCACCGACACCTCTCTGGAAAAGCTCTGTGTGCTCGAAAACGGGCACTCTGATTTCTTTGTAGCCGTAATTTTTAGCGATTTCGAGAACTGACTGCTCAACAAACTGAATTTTGTAGCTCTCTGAGGGTAAAGTATCCTGTGTACCCTTGATTGATTTTGTAACTAAAGCCATTGTATATCCTCCAATTAGTAGTATATATAAATTGAATAATTAGCGTGTTTTGGTTACTTTTCCACGCCAGGAAAAGTAACGCCACGCGGCGAGCGATATTAATACGATATTATTTATTGCCCTCGCCGAGCAGATGTCTTTTTTAGAATAGTGTCAAAATTACATTATTCATCTATCAATTATCGTCAGTCTTGTCGCCCCTGAAAGGGGAGATGTCGGCACAGCCGACAGAGGGGTCCGAAAAAACTTTCATTCTTTCTCCGACCCTCTCACTGACAATTCTGTCTATTTCAAAGCATACACCTTCGAAATTATTATCAATATCATAATTAGAAAAACGGATAACTTCAACACCTAAAACATTAATTATTTCACTTCTTATTGAGTCATACTCAATTCCTTCTTCTGTATAGTGCTGACTTCCGTCTATTTCGATTATTAACTTTGCTCTCGAACAATAGAAATCAGCAATGAATTTATAAATTGGTCGTTGTCTTACAAATTTAACGGGATAGTTTTTTAAGAAAACAAACCACAAGCGTCTTTCTTGAGGTGTCATTTCTTTTCGCAGTTTTCTTGCGGGTTCTATTAAGTTTTTGTTATATTGGGTATAGTCATAATTTTTATCGTTGCTCATTTTGACCCCTCTGTCACTGCGTGACATCTCCCCTTTCAGGGGCGACAAGATGCGTCCAACTTCCCGATAGCGGGCAAATCCTACCCGCAAAATGTAGTTTAATTTTATATTTTACAGGTTATGGAAATTCTTTTTCTATTGCTTTTATAACTGCATCAAAGGTTCTTTTGGTAGCAAATCTGCAAAGGTAATAACCAAAAATGCACATATAAAGTGGAACGAAATGAATAAATCTATACTCTTGTGGTTCTAAAGCAAAAGCAACAACGAAAAACTGCATCGTCAATGCAAACCCAAACCAAAATGTCATAAACCATCTGATAAAATTTACAGGTTGTCCCTTTATATCAAAAACAGTCTGAGCACCATCATTTGAAATAACAATGTCTATTTCAGGTGCAAAAGAATTTATATATGGATTATTACGAAAAGTCGGTTCTAAAAAACAACCATTTTCTGTCGGTTTATATAAGTAGTTCCATCCACTATACTTTTGAATTATATCAGGTAAATCTTTAAGCCGATCAGAGCAAATTGTATTTTCTGTAGTATGCTTTGCCGTATGTTCAAAAACAAATTTCATACACTGTTTCTTTTTCATAAGGATATCCTTCTTAATAAAACTCAGATTTACTGCTATCTCCCTCGGTGGGAAAAAGCTTCCCTTCTCGACGATGGTACCCCGCGATTCCGAATTCCGCATTAAATAAAAAAACTCCATCCTCAATGCCGCCGCATTGGGGATGAAGCATAAACTCCACGGTACCACCCCGATTGAACGCACGAAGCGCTCCACTCGATGCCTTAACGCGGCAAACGGACCTTGCGGTCAGCTCAGGAATGTCTTCACATCTCTCCTACACAAGCACTTCCAGCCTTGGTGCTTTTCTCTGTTGTGTGGTTTTAAAGGTTACTCTTTTCCGTCATCGCTTTTATATATAGTATTTGATTGAGTCTTAATTAATATCCGTTTTTGGGATTGACGATGTCACGCCAGTCAAGGTCGCCTCTTTCGAGGGCGTGAATAAGTGCCTCTGCAGTTGCAATGTTTGTTGCAACTGGTACGTTATGTACGTCGCAGAGTCTGAGAAGGTTGGCCTCGTTGGGCTCGTCTTTCTTAGCAGTAAGAGGATCTCTGAAGAAAAGCAGCAGATCAATCTCGTTGCAGGCAATGCGCGCAGAAATCTGCTCGTCGCCGCCCTGATAGCCGCAAAGGAATCTTACAATATTAAGTCCTGTAGCTTCACTTACCATTTTTCCCGTTGTACCTGTTGCACAAAGGGAATGTTTGCTGAGTGTGCCGCAATATGCTATGCAGAACTGAGTCATTAACTCTTTTTTCGCATCGTGCGCTATAAGTGCAATATTCAAAACAGATTCCACCTTTCTCCTGATATCAAAAATAATTCCGAACCATCTAGTATAATAACAAAAAAAATGTCGCTTTGCAATACTTTTTAATAAATTAAGTCTAAAAATATTCACAATATTAGTTTTATTTTCATTTTTATACTTTCAGCACAGCTGTCTGTCCGATTATTCTCCTGGCAATATTGCTCAGGGCCTTATATGAAACCTGACCCTTCTTATATACATCTCTGCCCATTGAACCGAGTCTTATCTTCGGATCCTCAGGCACAATACCTATAAGCTGAATCTGTGTTGCATCAATAACAGAGTCAAAGTTCAGGAGTCTGCCTCTGATTACGTCTCTCTTTGAAACGCGGTTTATTATAAGACGTATATTCTTTATGCCTGCATTTTCGATTTCTCTGCCTGCAATGCAAGCGCTTCTTACACACACAAGGTCAGGTGTGGAAATCACAATTGCTCTGTCAGCAACACTTAAGGCAAGATGCAATCCCCTGTCAATACCTGCCGGAGCATCTAAAAGAATATAGTCAAAGTCCTTTTCATATTTGCCCACAAGCCACTTCATTGAGTAATCGCTTATATTGTCATAGCTGTCGGGACAGGTCACAACGCTTAATCCCTCGTTTTCATACAGTGCTTCGTCGGCACTGCATCTCTGGAATATAACGTCACCGAAATTGTATACCATTTTTTCTGTCACACCCGTAAGCACGTCGAGACTTCTCAGGCAGTCACAGTCTATAAGAAGCACCCTCTTACCGATGGCACTCAGAGCCTTGCCTATACCGACGCATATTGATGTCTTTCCGACACCGCCCTTACCTGATGCTATTACGATTTTCTGAGCCATAAAATCACCCTCCTCATTTTTTATCTGAGCAGAACATTTTCCTTCTGTAAGGTTTCATTTGTATTCTTGGTAGCGAAGTAATGCTCCATAATTGCTGAAGCAATGGGAGCTGTTGAACCACCGCTGCCTGCACCCTCAACGCTGACGCAGATTGCAATTTCAGGATTTTCATAGGGTGCAAATGTAATAAGGAAACCGTTATAGGTTTCAATTTTTCTTCCGTTTACTCGTTTTGATACGGTTGTTGTACCTGTTTTAGCCGCAACCTTGCAAGGTACCTTTGAGAAATTCGCATAGCTCTGAGTACCAACAAGGAGCATACCCCTGTGAACAAGATTCCAGTTTTCATCAGAGAAGTTTGCCTTTGAAAGCACCTGAGAGCCTGTTTCCATAACAGTTTCTGAAAGGTCGGAGCTCTTCACACTCTTTATTACGTGTGCCTTATATCTTGTGCCTTTATTTGCAATAGTTGAAACATAAGAGCAGAGCTGAATAGGTGTGAACTGGTTATCACCGTGGCCGATGCCTGCCTGAATAGTAAGACCGGGAGTCCACATCTCACCCTTGAGCTCTCTGTGCTGCACCGTATCAACTGTACCCTCACTTTCTGAAAGCTCGATGCCTGTGGGTTCACCGAGACCGAACATTGCGAAATAGCTGTTGAGCTTTTCGATACCGAGGCGTCTTGCCGTATCATAGAAATAAATATTGCATGAGTTATAAATAGCATTTACTACGTTCTGATAGCCGTGAACCTTTGTGCAGCCCGGCTGATAGTCTTTGTAGTGAGTATAAATACCGGTACATACAATACCCATATCGCCTTTTATGAGTCCCTCTTCAAGACCTGCCATTGCAACAGCCGGCTTGATTGTTGAACCGGGAGTATAGGTGCTTTTCAGAGCTCTGTTCCAGAGAGGCTTGCTGACATCCTTGGACAGCTTTTCGTAGTCATCCTGATATGTGGAGTTATCATAATTCGGATATGATGCAATTGCTAAAACCTCATTGTTTCTTGTATCCATTACAACAACGGAGCCTGTAAGCATATAGCTTCGGTCTGTTGAAATCTGAAGCTTTTTGATGCCCTCTGCAAGTGCATCCTGGGAAATCTTCTGCAGATCTCTGTCTATAGTGAGAATTACAGTGTTACCCTGCTCAGGCAAAACCATATATTCCTCGCTTTTGCCACCGTCTGCAGCGGTAGTGATAGTTTTGACACCGTTTTTGCCTCGCAGATAGCTTTCCATAACGGACTCTATACCGCTCTTACCTATCATATCCGTTATAGTATATCCGTCTTCTTTTTTGCTTTCATATTCCTCATCGCTGATATTTGCAACGATGCCTAAAATATGCGGTGCGAGAGTTCCGTCATAATAGTCTCTCTCACTTGATACCTGAACATCAACACCCGGGAGATTGTCACTTCTCTCCTTGATAGCAGAAACAAGTGCACTTGACACATCTGTGGCAAACTCATAATTGCGACCCGTATTGAAGCCTGTCTTAACCATTGAATAGTAAACGGAGGCTATATTTCTCGCTTCCTTCAGGGGATAATCCTCAAGCTTATATTTACTTACAAGCGCATTGAAGCAGTCCTCAACATCAGCATAATAGTTAAGATCAAGAAAAGCCTCACTTTTGAGATAGGAAACCTCATTGGGCTTATCCTCATCAAATTTCAGCTTGCCGCTTTTGGTGATAAGAATAGGCAGATTATCATTCCACTCAACCTTATTCTTTTTGAACATTCTGATCAGCTCAACGATAATCTTGTTTCTTTCCGTATAATCCTTAGGGAAAGAAAGATAGTTGAAGATTATCTTATTGACCTGCTTATTAGTAACAAGGGGATAACCGTTACGGTCAAGAATTTCGCCTCTTATACCCGGAACCGATACAGATACAACAGATACAGCGGCTTCTTTTTCTTCCTCTGTGCCTATAACCTGAACATTAAACAGATGCACAAGAAAAAGTGCAAAAACAACGCATATAAAAGCCATTGCGTAAAATCCGCGTTTTTTACTTGACTTGGAATTCATAATACCGGCTCCTTTCCTTAGATTTATGATTATATCTTACCTGACTTAAATGGGGTTAATACTTCTTTTTATGATTTTTATCAGTAGTGAGCCTGACAATAAATTTCACCAGATAATAGTACACTGCCGTAAAAGCGACAGAATAAATACCCGAGGGAAGATAGAAGCTCACAAGCAGATGAAAAGCACTGTCATATCCGCGCAGAAGAATAAACAAAAGCCAATATGCCGTTGTTACGAAGGTGCAGGCACCCAAAGACAAAAGCAATGCGGCAAAAATATTATTTCTTACAAGGAAGGTGACAGCAACGCCCGCCGTAAAGCCTGCAAGGGCAAGAACAACAGAATAAAATCCGTCACCGCGCACTGTTGCAAAGTCCCAGAGAACACCTGCCAGAACACCGAAAGACAGACCTCCCAAGCTTTTTTCATTCATTGCAATACATACCGTAAGAGGAATAAGCAGAAACGCCTTTGCCCCCATAACTGAGGGTATTGCACCCTTTGTATGCTGAAAAGCAGCCGTAAGGATAATAAGAAAGATAAAAAGAGCCCGTCGGATATATAAATTTTTATTATCTGCAAACTTCACTCTTTTTCACCTTCCTTATATTATTTTATTCTATAATTTCTTCGATACCCTGACCCTCGAAGTCAGTGATAACAAAAAGATCCTCTATTTCTTTTATGTTTACACCGGGCTCGACCACCGCATAGTTTGAAAGATCATATCCGCTTTCGCAGACCTCAGAAACTGTGCCGATAATAAGGCCCTTGGGATAAATTCCGCCGATACCCGAAGTGAGAACAATTCCGCCGGGAGACACTGCCGTTGTTCTTTCAAGTCCTGAAAAAAGGCAGCTGCCCTTGAGGGCATATTCCGTATTTGTGGTAACATAAGCGGTTTCTCTTGTTTTGCTGTCAAGTGCGCTGATGTTAACATCGGGATTGAGTATTGACTCCACCACACTGTATGAGGGATGAACCTTCTTTACAATACCGACAACATAAGCGCCGTAAACTGCAGGGTCGTTGACGCTGATACCGTCGTTTGAGCCCTTGTCTATAATCAGCGAAGTGAACATATCCGCACTGTCTGTGCCGATGATGCTTGCTCTTTCAAGGGCGTAATCGGGATTTTCCTCCTTAACGCCAAGCATAGTCTCATAAGAGGCTATCTTCTCGACCATATCGTTATATTCCACAAGCTGATTTTCATATTCCGCTATTTTCTGGCGGAGTCTTTCTATTTCATTCTGATAGCTGCCCGAGCTTCTGAAGCTTCTGCCAACCCAGGTGACATTATCGGCAATATAACCGGCCACTTTCTGCACAGGACTGAAAACCGTACCCAGTGCATTTGTTACGGGCGATGATGAATCAGAAGTTGCAACAGCGATAACCGCACCCACTAAGAGGGCACAGATTACCATCGTAAAGGTTTTAAACTTGCGACTTTTTAAAAACTGTAGCATTTTTACACACCCAAATAAAATATTTAATATGATTTTTTAACTCATCCGCCACAAACAGTCCCCTGACCCTTGCGGCACAATTATAGTGCTAAGCGCTACTTCATTCTGCGTTCTGCACTCTGCGTTCAATCAGAATCTCTTTCCGACCTTACCTAAAATATCGCTTTCAAGATATATTCCCGTGCCGTCAACAACACAGTCAAGAGGGTTGTCCGCAACGTGAACAGGCATACCGGTCTGCTGAGTAATAAGCTTATCTATACCTCGAAGAAGTGCACCGCCACCTGTGAGAGTGATACCGTGCTCCATAATATCAGCCGAAAGCTCAGGAGGTGTCTTTTCAAGAGTTGACTTGATTGCATCAAGAATCTGATTTACGTTATCATTGAGAGCTTCTCTTATCTCTTCACTTGTAATTGTGATATTCTTAGGCAGACCGTCGACAAGGTTTCTGCCCTTGATTTCCATTCTGCCCTCACCCTCATACTCGAGAGCTGAGCCGATTTTAATCTTGATATCCTCAGCTGTTCTTTCACCGATGAGAAGATTATATTTCTTTTTGATATAAAGGCTTATTGCACTGTCAAAGCTGTCACCTGCCGAGCGAACAGAGCGTGAGCATACAATATCACCGAGGGATATAACTGCAACCTCTGCTGTACCGCCGCCTATATCAACTATCATACTGCCGATAGCCTCACTGACAGGAAGTCCTGCACCGATAGCCGCAGCCATAGGCTCTTCAATAAGGCTTACATATTTTGCACCGGCTTCAATAGCAACGTCGTGCACATTTCTTCTTTCAACTTCAGTAACACCTGAGGGAATGCAGATAACTACCCTGGCCTTGGCAAGGTACGCACCGCCAAGGGCTCTCTGAATAAACTTTTTGAGCATTTCGCAGGTTACATCAAAGTCAGCAATAACGCCATCCTTAAGAGGGCGCATAGCTGTAATTGAACCGGGGGTTCTGCCTATCATTTCCTTTGCCTGCATACCGACAGAAACAACCTTGGCAGGCTTTGTGCTTACATTGATTGCAACAACTGAAGGCTCACGGATAACTATACCTTTACCTTTAACAAATACGAGGGTATTGGCTGTGCCTAAATCTATGCCGATGTCCTGGGAAAATAACATATATAACTTCTCCTTCCGGATGTAAATTCAAATGGATATAGTTTGATATTTTATTATATAATAAAAAGCCTGTTTACTCAATAGCAATAAAGAAAATTTTTCACTTTTTTTAATTCTTGGCATAATAACGTTGGTTAATACAACGCTACACTAAGGCTGACGAATTACAAGTCTCTCTTTTTCTGTCTGCGTCAGTTGTTTCCGCAGTGAAGAATGTTTTATAGAGCCAGAATAAAAACGATATCAAAAAAACAACATAAAAAGGAATTCTTCACCTGAAAAGCAGACCGTAGCGGAGACGAATGTCGAAGTAGGATGTGCCTGAAAAGCACGGATGAAAAGGAGACAAAATACTTTTTGCGCAAGTGCAATCTGTAGCGGCTCAATAGTAATAAGTTATCGGAAATCTGAGCTGTTCGGCAAACGAGCAACTGTAAAGCAGACGGTAGCAATATAAAAATTACCGATAAGCAGAAACTTTGTTTTCACTGCCACGGTGAGCAGAAAGGGAGCAAACAGAAAAGTAAAAAAACAACCCGACCCGGTAATTTTTATCACTTGCGGACGAATAAG
>JAZQUF010000047.1:0-5956 GCA_045631165.1 Acutalibacteraceae bacterium | reverse complement strand
TAGTTGCCGGGGTTGTCGGTATAAATCTTAAGCTTGTTGAAGTCACCCTTGACCCATTCACGGCAGAGTTCTTTATCATAAAGGCTTTCAATTGAGCCGTCATCGCGGAACTTCACCGAATAGTAGGGAGTTTCAATAGTGTCACCGATGGTTATCCACTCGGCAGTGTACCTGGTAGCTCTGAGCGTAGCAGATGACATAGGAGCCATAGCGGGAATGAGCCAGTTGCCCTTTTCACCGTAACGGCTTGATGTGCCTTTTTTGTTGGGTACAAAGGTGAGAGCGTCACGGTTTATATTGAGGGTGTTGAAATACTTACTGCCACTGCCGATGATTTCATCGAGAGCCTTGTCAATTTCGAGATAATCTGCCATAGCATCCTCATAAACAGGGTGAATGTGTGAGCCGGGGATAATATCGTGGAACTGATTGATAAGGAATTTTTTATAAAGCTCGCGAATTTTGGCAGTGTCAATATCGGCTCTCATTATGCTGAGAATTTCAGTTGTTCTGAACTTGAACTCGAGGGCTCTGTTATAGCGCTTGAGAACACTCTTAGTTGTGAATGTGCCTCTGTGCATTTCCAGATAAAGCTCACCGTCCCAGGTTTCGAGATTGTTGTTGCCCTTGAGATTTTTCTCGAGGAATTCGTCGCCTCTTATATGCTGACACTTGGGCATAATGCTGAGCTTGTCAAAGCGGTGCATAAGCTCAATCATTTCTTCTGTACAGCCACTGCCACCGTCGCCGTAGCCGAACATATTGAGGGTCTGTCCGCCTGAGTCCTTGTCTATGTAAGCTTCCCAGTTTTCCTGAATCTGAGAGGGCATATTCCAGGTGATGAAGTGTGTGGGAGGTACGCAGGCAAGAACTTCACTGCCGTCAATACCCTTCCACTTAAAGTTGTTGTGAGGAAATCGGTTAGTGTCATTCCAGGTTGACATCTTATTGGAAACGAAATAGTCAACACCGCTTTTTTTGAGTATCTGAGGTAAAATCCAGGAGTTGCCGAAAACGTCGGGGAGCCAGGCATTGTTTACGGTCTTGCCGAACATTCTCTTATAGGTCTGCTGACCGTAAAGACACTGACGGATAAGAGATTCAGCTGAGGGTACATTGCAGTCGGGCTCAACATACATAGCACCAACAGGCTCAAATTGACCCTTTGCAACCTTTTCCTTCAACTCTTCAAAAACCTCGGGATAGTATTTCTCGAGAGTTTCGTAAACATAAGGTTGAGTGTGAGTATACTTGAAGTCGGGATATTTATCCATAAGACGAAGCTGAATGAGAACTGTGCGAAGATTCTTTTGCACAGCGTGGATTCTTCTCCAATAATAGGCCACATCAAGGTGTGAGTGAGCAATAAGTGCAACATCACCACTGCCTTTGTAGTTGTCGTTAGCGTAGATAACCTCGTCAACATATTTTTTGGCTTCAGCTACACCTGTAAGCTCTTCGGAGTCAAAGTCGATGAGATTCATCGCATTACAAAGCTCTTTATTAAGGAAAGCTCTGTAATCCTCGTTGAAAAGATCGCTCTTGGCAATGTCGAGAAGAAGCTCAAAGTCCCAGACTAAATCCTGCACCTGATGATTAACAGTGCAGATGTATGCGCCCTCAAAAATCTGACGGCAGCCGCGTACTGAAAGTGACTCGGGGTTTCTTTCATCGTCAGGTTTTGAACGGTTATAGCCCATCATCTCAAAGTGAAGGACTTCGTTTTCATTTATGTAGGGGGAGAGAAGCATTCTCTCTCTGTTGGGGTCAACACCGCCAACATACTTGCCGTTGACCTTTACGCAGATTTCCGCAGCAGTTTTAAGGCTGAACCAGAGCTCTTTACCCTTTAATTCTTCGGGCAGAGTTACATCTGCTTTTATAAACGCAGTGCCGTCGGGAGTGAAATACATATCGCCCTTGTTAAGGGGTCTGTAGTCCTCAGAGTAATACTCGAAGTTCATCTCGCTGACCTGACGGGCATCACGTATCATTAAATTTTCGATTTCCCACTTGGAGGAATAAATGTGTCTTTTAAGCCAGCCGAAGCGCAAATCAGTCCATTCCTCAGGGCGCATTGAACGGCGGATAACTTTAATATGTGCCATGATTTAACCCTCCTTATACATCCTGGAAGTAAGGCTTTTTGCGGATAGCTTCAACCTTGACTGTCTTTTTCAAATCGAGTTTAATCTGTTCTTCAATCCACGCGGTGCAGCGGTGGAGAATCAGACATTTTGAACATTCACCACGGAAAATGAGGGTGAGATTCTCACCCTCAAGACCGACGTATTCAACCCAGCCGCCGTCGCCCTGAAGCTTAGGCTGGAGTATGTTTTCAACGTAATTCTTAACTGTCATAACAGACCTCTTATTTAATGATATTATCGATAACGTTTTTGTATTCGGCAAGCTTTGCTTTTGCATTTTCTCTTGTGTCTGCCTGAATGCTGTAGTAAACCTTGATTTTAGGTTCGGTGCCTGAAGGTCTTACTGCCATCCAAGAGCCGTTTTCCCATATAAATCTGAGCACATTTTCTTTAGGCAGGTCAGCAATACCCTTGCTGTAGTCGATAACTTCTTTAAGTCCTTCAAAGAGGTCAAGACCTTTGTTTCTGAAGTAAACCATAAGCTCGCCGATCTTTTCAGCACCGTCTTTACCCTTGAGTACGAATGAATCAAGGTGATCGAGATAATAGCCGTATTCAGCATAGATGTCTTCAAGAGCATCAACGAGAGTTTTGCCCTGATTATAGTAGTAAGCAGCCATCTGACAGATAAGCATTGAGGAGACAACAGCGTCCTTATCTCTTGCGTGAGTGCCGACGAGATAGCCGTAGGACTCTTCGTAGCCGATAATGAATTCCTGCTCGCCACTTGCTTCGTACTTGTTTATCTTGTCACCGATGTACTTGAAGCCTGTGAGGGTTTCTTCACACTGAAGACCGTAGCTTCTGCCGATATCAGCACCAAGCTCTGAGGTTACGATAGTTTTAACAAGAGTGCTCTTTGATGTGAGAGTAGCTTTTTTCATTTCAAGGATAAACTTAACAAGAAGTGCACCTGTCTGATTGCCTGTGAAGAGGACGTATTCGTCACCGCTCTTTACTGCAATACCTACTCTGTCGCAGTCGGGGTCAGTGCCGAGAACAAGGTCTGCACCGATTTCTTTAGCTTTCTCTATAGCAATTGTAAGAGCGTCTTTTTCCTCGGGGTTTGGACTTCTTACAGTTGAGAAGTTACCGTCAGGCATTTCCTGCTCTTTGACAACGGTTACATTCATACCCTCGAGCATTCTTCTTACGGGGATATTACCTGTGCCGTGAAGGGGAGTGTAAACGATTTTGAGATCTGAGGGCTCTTCGTAAACGCTCTGCTCTTTAACCTTAGCGAGGAATGCTGAAAGCACGTCTTCACCGACAGTGTTAATATTTTCAGCCTTGCCCTCAAAGGGGATAGCTGTGTAATCCTCAATAGCGTTGATGCACTCGATAGCTCCCTTGGCATCCTCTGTGCAGAACTGACATCCCTTGCTGTCATAAACCTTATAGCCGTTATATTCCTTGGGATTGTGTGAAGCTGTAAGCATTACGCCTGCAGTACAGCCGAGATATGATGTTGCAAATGAAAGCACGGGTACGGGTACAAGGAATTCAAAGAGATAAACCTTGAAGCCCTGACCTGAAAAGATGTCTGCGGCAACCTTGGCAAAATAAGCTGAGTTATTTCTTGAATCATAAGCGAGCACAACGCTGAGCTCACCGTCGTTTTTAGCTTTGATATATTTTGAAAGACCGTAAGTAGCTTTGCCGACAGTATACTTGTTCATACGGTTTGAGCCTGCGCCCATAATACCGCGGAGTCCGCCTGTGCCGAAAGCAAGATCTTTATAAAATCTGTCCTCTATTTCTTTTTCATCAGTGATAGCGCTGAGCTCTGCTTTAGTATCCTCATCAAAACCGAGCCACTGCTGATATTTTTCTTTGTAGTTCATTGTTCTTCATCCTTTCGAAGGGTAATTCAGCCTACATTATATCACAAGCTTATTTTGTAAACAATATATTAAATGAAAATTTCTGAAATACTTTACGACTTTTTCAGATGATTTTTGACATGAGTATAGAATAAGCAGAAAGGGTGATTATATAATTAATGCTGTGCCCGATGGTTTTATGACACAGCCCTCGGGTAATGCAGGAGAAAAGATAGCCTGCGGTGTGGTTGAAAAAAGTTGCCTCTGATGATATAATATAAGACAATAAAGCTTAAGGAATGATAAAATGTATATCTTAGGTTTCGATATAGGCGGTACAAAATGTGCCGTAATAACAGCTGAGTATGACAGTGAAAATATCGCTATACTGAATAAACAGAAATGTTCCACAGATCTCACCGTAACTCCCGAAGAAATGATAAACAGGCTGATTCTGATGGCTGACGGAATTCTTGACAGAAAGCCTGATGCTATAGGTATATCCTGCGGGGGACCTCTTGACAGTAAAAAGGGTGTGATTATGTCTCCTCCTAATCTGCCCTCCTGGGATAATGTTGAGATTGTGAAAATGTTGGAAAAACATTATGGTGTGACTGCACTTCTTCAGAATGATGCCAATGCCTGCGCTCTTGCAGAATGGAAATTCGGTGCAGGTAAGGGCAGTGATAATGTTGTTTTTCTCACTTTCGGCACAGGACTCGGTGCAGGTCTTATTCTGGGCGGCAGACTATACGAGGGTGCAAATGGCAACGCAGGTGAAGCGGGACATATAAGGCTCAGCAAAAAAGGCCCGATAGGATATGGAAAAGAGGGCTCTTTCGAAGGCTTTTGCAGTGGCGGAGGACTTAAACAGCTCAGCAAATCCGTAGCAGAAGAATATATCCGGAAAGGCGTTGTACCATCGTGGTACGATAATTGCGACATAGCTGAAATAGCCCGATGTGCAAGAGAGGGTGACGAAACAGCGAGAGAAGTTTTTGATATCTGCGGTGAAAAACTGGGGCAGGGTCTGTCTGTAATTGTTGATCTGCTTAACCCCGATAAAATCATTATAGGAAGTATATATGCACGTTGCTGTGATCTTCTCAAAAATCCTATGAAAAAAGCAATAGAAAAAGAAGCGTTGTATCCGAGTCTGTCGGTCTGCGAAATAGTACCGGCAGAGCTTGGTGAAGGTATAGGTGATATGGCGACTATAGCCACGGCACTGCAATTTAAATAGCAAGGATAGGTGAAAAAATGAAATATATAGACGAACTTCTGAGAAGATACCCTCAGCTTTGGGAATGTGAGAACGAAGCAAAAGAGGTTGTTGATATAATCTGCAATATGCACAAAGAGGGAGGAAAGCTTCTTCTTTGCGGTAACGGCGGCAGTGCGGCTGACTGTGAGCATATTTCAGGAGAGCTTATGAAAAGCTTTCTGCTTGAAAGAAAACCGGATACGGGTGACTGTGAGCAGTATGCAGATGTAATATCCGGTCTGCAGTGGGGTGTTCCTGCTATACCTCTTGCAAGCTTTACTTCACTTGGTACGGCATTCTCAAACGATGAAAGTCCGCAGCTTGCTTTTGCACAGCTTGTCTTTGTTATGGGAAAAAAAGAAGATGTTTTTCTTGGCATATCCACCTCAGGAAATTCGGAAAACGTTGTTGCAGCTGCAAAAACAGCAAAAGCAAAGGGTATGAAAACAATCGCATTTACGGGAAAAAACGGCGGAGTTCTGAAGGAAATCTGCGATATTACTGTGAGTGTCCCCGAAGCTGAGACCTATAAGGTGCAGGAACTTCACGTACCTGTTTATCATGCTGTATGTGCTGAGGTTGAAAAATATTTTTTCGGATAAAAAATCACCAACCACGTCCTTTCGGGCCTGGTTGGTGTTTATGTTCTGTCAATCAGAGTCAGCCGATTCTGTGACCGTTCTTGATTTTGATATTGGCGATAGCAATCTTGAGATAAC
>JAZQUF010000046.1:0-5448 GCA_045631165.1 Acutalibacteraceae bacterium | reverse complement strand
TAAGGGTGAAGAGACAGCGGAGTGTATGAGATGCTCATATACAAAAACTCGTGATACTGACAGAATAAGCCACACAGAGGTAACTGTGAAAGCGGTAGAGCCTACCTGCACAAAGTCGGGTAAAACAGCAGGCAAAAAGTGTTCGGTTTGCGATAAGGTAACAGTTGCTCAGGAGATTGTTGAAGCTCTCGGACATAGTTTGGGTGAGTATAAGGTTACCAAGAAAGCTACCTGTACCGCTAAGGGTGAAGAGACAGCGGAGTGTATGAGATGTTCATATACCAAAACCCGTGACACTGAAAGAATAAGCCATAAAGAGGTAACTGTGAAAGCAGTAGAGCCCACCTGCACAAAGTCGGGTAAAACAGCAGGCAAAAAGTGCTCGGTTTGCGATAAGGTAACTGTTGCTCAGGAGACTGTTGAAGCTCTCGGACATAGTTTGGGTGAGTATAAAATCACAAAGAACGCCACCTGCACTGCCAAAGGTGAAAAGACAGGTGTATGTTTAAGATGCTCCTATACTGTGATTCAGGATATTGACAAGATACCTCATACGGAGGTTGTGATGGAATCGGTAGAGCCTGCTTGTACTAAGAGTGGAAAAACCGAAGGTAAGAAGTGCTTAGTATGTGATAAGATTATCGTTGCACAGAAAACCGTTGATGCTCTTGGTCACAGGAAAAAGGAAACTGTTCTTGCTACTGCTACAACTCAGGCCAACGGAAAAATATCGACTGCCTGTGAAATCTGCGGTGAAAATTTCGGTGAACAGCGTGTTTACAGAATCAGCAGTATTGCTCTTTCAAGCACCGGATGCACATATAACGGTAAAACAAAAACTCCCTCTGTCAGGGTTGTAGATTATAACAAGGATACCCTTGTTAAAGATAAAGATTATACTGTGACCTATGAGAAATCAAGGAAAAATATAGGGAAGTATTCTGTTGAAATCAATTTCATCGGTAAATACAGTGGAAGCACAATCCTTTATTATGAGATTCTTCCCGGCAAAACCTCGAAAATAACTGCTGCTCAGAGTACATCTGTTGTCAAGCTTAAATGGGATGCTGTCAAAGGTGCAAACGGCTATAGAATTTATCAGTATGACAGTAAAACGGCAGAGTACAAACAGATAGCAAGTGTTAAAAATACAACTGAGTACAGAGTGACAAAACTTAAAGCCGGTACGAATTATAAGTTTGCTGTCAAAGCTTATTATAAAAATGCCGACGGCAAAGTATATTTCAGCAGCAGTCAAAAAGCAATCTCAACTGCAACGGAGCCGATAGTACCGGCTGTATCTCTTAAAGCCGGCAGTAAGTCAGCAGAAATATCCTGGAAAAAATGCACAGGTGCAGACGGCTATCAGGTGTACTACAGTACCTCGAAAGACGGCGCTTATAAGAAACTCACAAGCACATCAGCGCTCAGCTATAAGAAAACAGGCCTTGCCTCGGGCAAGAAATATTACTTCAAAGTAAGAGCCTATAAGAAGACTGCTTCAGGCACCGTTTACGGTGAGTTCAGCAAGGTGCAGAGTGTGAAAATCAAATAATCCGATTGCAGGAAACGAAGCTTTTTCAGCTTTTGTTTCCTGCATTTTTATGTCTTGGTTTCCGCCAAAATAATTATTTATGCAATTTATATAGAAAAACATAGAAAATTATGTGAAAAACTTTTATCAGAATGTGCGATTTTGTCGAAATAATAGTTGATATTTTTGATAAAAAATGATATTATTTATAGGAATGTATGTTGGCATTTTGCGCTTTGAATATTTTCGGGTGCAAGATGATAAGTGATGTAAGAGAATTCTGGAGATTCATAACTAAAAAACATACGGGAAACAAAATTAAACAGAAAGGATTCAGATGTATGAAGTACAGTTATTATCCCGGTTGCACTTTGAGAACAAAGGCAAAAAAGCTGGATGATTATGCAAGAGCTTCTGCAAAGGCTTTAGGCTTTGAACTTGAAGAACTTGAAGATTGGCAGTGCTGCGGCGGTGTTTATCCCTTAAGCAGTGATGAAATCGGTTCAAAACTTTCTTCTGTTCGTGCTCTCGCCGAAGCTAAAGAAAAAAATCAGGAGCTTGTTACTCTTTGCTCTGCCTGCTATCATGTTGTCAAGAGAGTTAATGACGATATGAGAAACGTTGAGGATATCAGAGTAAGAGCAAACAATTATATGAAGCTTGACGAGCCCTATCTCGGTGAAACCAATGTTCTTCATTTCCTTGAAGTTCTTCGTGACCGCATCGGTTTTGACGAGCTCAAGAAAAAAGTTACCAATCCTCTCACAGGCAAAAAGATTGGCGCATATTACGGTTGCCTTCTTCTTCGTCCCGGTGAGATACTCGGCTTCGACAATCCGGAAAATCCCACAATTATCGAGGAATTTATCCGTGCCATCGGTGCTGAGCCTGTAGTATATCCCTATCGCAACGAATGCTGCGGCGGATATATCTCTCTTAAAGCAAAGGATCTTGCTGAGAATATGTGCAACAACATTATGGACAGCGCATCAGGCTTTGGTGCAGAAATGCTTATCACTGCTTGTCCTCTTTGTCAGTACAATCTTACCAAGAACTCCAAAGCTACAATTCCCGTTTACTATTTCACTGAGCTTTTAGCTGAAGCTCTCGGAGTGAAAGAGGAGGTGGATGCTTAATCATGGAACATTCAAAGAAGAATCAGGCCGAAATGGTCAAGGAAATCAGCGGCAGTAACCCTCTCAAATGTATGAAGTGCGGTAAGTGCTCAGCTTCTTGTCCTGCTTTTGAAAAGATGGATATTAAGCCCCACCAGTTTGTCTCTTATGTAATAAACGAAAATGTAGAAGAGCTCGCTAAGTGCGAATCTCTCTGGTACTGTCTTTCATGCTTTGCATGTGTAGAGCGTTGTCCCAGAGGTGTTAAGCCCGGTAAATTAGTTGATGCTGCAAGACAGATCGCTGTAAGACAAAAAGGCGGCGCATATCTTGTACCCGACGAAATTCCCGCACTTATCGACGAAGATTTACCACAGCAGCTTCTTGTAAGCGCATTCAGAAAGTTCAGGAGGTGATACGATGCACGGTATAGGAGTATTTGTCTGCCACTGCGGTAGTAACATTGCTGCAACAGTAGACGTAAAAAAAGTAGTAGAAATGGCAAAGCTTGAGCCGGGTGTCGTACACGCTGAAGAATATCAGTATATGTGCTCAGAAGCAGGCCAGGAAAGAATTGCAAATGCCATCAAAGAAAAGAACCTCAAGGGTATCGTAGTGTGCTCATGCTCACCCCGTATGCACGAGGCTACTTTCAGAAAGTGTGCAGAAAAAGCAGGCCTCAACCCCTATATGGTTGAAATCGCAAACCTTCGTGAACAGTGCTCATGGATTCACAAGGACATTGTTGAAGGTACAGAAAAAGCTGTTATCCTCACAAGAGCAGCTATCGCTAAGGTTAACCTCAACACATCACTTATGCCCGGTGAGAGCCGTGTAACAAAGAGAGCTCTCGTTATCGGTGGCGGTATCGCAGGTATCCAGACTGCACTTGATATCGCAGATGCAGGCTACGAAGTTGATATTGTTGAGAAGACCCCTTCAATCGGCGGTAAGATGGCTCAGCTTGATAAGACCTTCCCTACACTCGACTGTTCAGCTTGTATCCTTACACCTAAAATGGTTGATGCAGCTGCTCACGAGAAAATCACTATCTACTCATATAGTGAAGTAGAAAAGGTAGCAGGCTTCGTTGGTGACTTCACAGTTGACATCAGAAAGAAAGCTCGCTATGTAAATATGGATAAGTGCACAGGTTGCGGTGTTTGTATGGAAAAATGCCCCAGCAAGAAGGCACTCAGCGAATTCAACAGCGGTCTTAACAACAGACCTGCTATCTATACACCCTTCGCACAGGCTATTCCCAATGTTCCCGTAATTGACCCCACTCAGTGTACTAAGCTCAAGACAGGCAAGTGCGGTATTTGTGAAAAGTTCTGCCAGGCAGGTGCTATCGACTACAAGCAGGAAGACGAGATCGTAACACAGAAATACGGCGCAATCGTTGTAGCAACTGGCTTTGATATCATCAAGCTTGACAACTACGATGAGTATGCATATTCACAGAGCAAGGATGTTATCACATCACTCGAGCTCGAAAGAATTATGAATGCCGCAGGTCCCACAAAGGGTCACCTTGAAAGACTCAGCGACGGCAAGCACCCCAAAGAGATTGTTTTTGTACAGTGCGTAGGTTCACGTTGCAACGACAATAAGGGTAAGAGCTACTGCTCAAAGATTTGCTGTATGTACACAGCTAAGCATGCAATGCTTATCCGTGACAAATATCCCGATGTAAACGTTACTGTATTCTACATTGACGTTCGTACACCCGGCAAGAACTTCGACGAGTTCTACAGAAGAGCTGTTGAAGAATACGGCGTAAACTATGTTAAGGGTCAGGTTGGTAAGGTTACTCCCGAACCCGACGGCTCACTTACAGTTCACGGTGTAGACCTTCTTGACAACAAGCAGCTCAAGGTTAAGGCTGATATGGTTGTACTTGCTGCAGCTGTTGAGCCCAATCCATCAGTAAGACAGATTGCTACAATGCTTACAGCAAGTATCGATACAAACAACTTCCTCACAGAAGCACATCCCAAACTTCGTCCCGTTGAATCACCCACAGCAGGTGTATTCCTTTCAGGTGTATGTCAGGGTCCCAAGGATATTCCCGAAACAGTATCCCAGGCAGGTGCTGCTGCTATCAAGGTTGTTGGTCTTCTTGCTAAAGACAAGCTTCTTACTAACCCCTGCACAGCTAAGCCCGACGAGCTTCTTTGTAACGGCTGTAGCGCTTGTGCTAATGTATGTCCCTATGGTGCTATTTCTTATGAAGAAAAGCTTATCAATGACCACGGTGTAAGAGAAACAAGACGTGTTGCTCAGGTTAACAACGCTCTTTGCCAGGGTTGTGGTGCTTGTACAGTTACCTGTCCTTCAGGTGCTATGGACCTTCAGGGCTTCTCAAACAGACAGATTATTGCGGAGGTGGATGCTATATGTCGATGAACACAGAATTCAAACCCAAAATAGTTGCATTCTGCTGCAACTGGTGCTCATATGCAGGTGCTGACCTCGCAGGCAGCAGTCGTCTCGCATATCCCGCTGACGTAAAAATCATCCGTGTACCTTGCTCATGCCGTGTAAACCCCATGTTTATCCTTCGTGCATTTGAAAGAGGTGCAGACGGTGTTATCATCTGTGGTTGTCACCCCGGTGACTGTCACTACAGCACAGGCAACTACTATGCAAGACGTCGTATGACTCTTCTCTTCTCAATGCTCGACTATATGGGTATCGAAAGAGGCAGAACACGTGTTGAATGGGTAAGTGCTGCTGAGGGCGTTAAGTTCTCCACAACAATGAATGACTTCGTTGACACCATCCGTCAGATGGGTC
>JAZQUF010000045.1:0-5191 GCA_045631165.1 Acutalibacteraceae bacterium | reverse complement strand
TGGAATCGAAAGCGGTTCAGGCGTACCTAACAAGACAAAGGTCGCAACAATTACCGGTGAGCAGGTTAGAAAAATTGCTGAGCAGAAGATGCCGGACCTCAACGCAGCTTCAGTAGAAGCAGCTATGAGTATGATCGCAGGTACAGCTCGCTCAATGGGCATAGTAGTCGCTGACTAATGCTTCCGGGTGGGAGGAAAAATCCGATTAACCACTCTATAGGAGGATGAAAGACAATGAAACATGGTAAAAAGTATGTCGAAGGCGCAAAGCTTATCGACAAAGCAAATCTTTATGATCCTGCGGAAGCACTTGATCTTGCAGTAAAGACAGCTACCGCAAAGTTTGATGAAACAATTGAAGCACACATCCGTCTCGGTGTTGACTCACGTCACGCTGATCAGCAGGTTCGTGGTGCTGTTGTTCTTCCCAATGGTACAGGTAAATCTGTACGTGTTGCTGTATTCGCTAAAGGCGATGAAGCAAAGGCAGCAGAGGCTGCAGGCGCTGAAGTAGTAGGTGCTGAAGACCTCGTTGCTAAGATCCAGGGCGAAGGCTGGATGGAATTCGATGTTGCTATCGCACATCCCAGTATGATGGGCCTTGTAGGTCGTCTCGGTAAGGTTCTTGGTCCCCGTGGCCTTATGCCTTCACCCAAGGCTGGTACTGTAACTCCCAACGTAGCTCAGGCTGTTACTGAAGCTAAGGCTGGTAAAATCGAGTATCGTCTTGACAAAACAAACATTATCCACTGTCCTATCGGTAAGGCTTCCTTCGGTACAGAAAAGCTCATGGAGAACTTCAATACTCTTCTTGATGCAGTTATCAAGGCTAAGCCCGCAGCTGCAAAGGGTCAGTATATCCGTTCCTGCGTTGTAACAGCAACAATGGGCCCCGGCGTTAAAATTAACCCCAGCAAAGTAGGCTCATCTGCTGCAGAAGTTAAATAATTAACTTCACAAAAAAATAAAATAATACTTGACAAAGCTAAGGCTTTGTGGTATTATATATAAGCTGTCCAGCCCTAAGACAGCAGGTGTCAGACTTAAAGGTTAACTTTTAACCGCCTGCCGAGGAACGGAGCATATTTAAATTTACTTAATTTAACTATGTTTATCCCTTTCTCTCGGTCTCTGAGGGAAAGGGTTTTCTCATTTCTAACACCAAGGGTAAAAGGTTATAATTATTACAGGAGGTGAATTCATTTGCCAAGCGCTAAAGTTTTAGAAGCAAAGAAGCAGGTTGTTGCAGACCTTACAGAAAGACTTAACAACTCAATCGCAGGTGTTATCGTTGACTATAAGGGTATTAACGTTGCTGACGATACAGCTCTTCGTAAGGAGCTTCGTGAAGCAGGTGTTGAATACACTGTTGTAAAGAACACACTTCTCCGTCTTGCTATCGCAGGTACAGAGCTCGCTGGTCTTGAAACAGTTCTCGACGGTACAACAGCTATTGCTACAAGTGCAGATGATTACGTTGCTGCAGCTCGTATCCTTAACAAGTTTGCAGACACACACAAGAATTTCGAAATTAAGAACGGTTTCATCGACAAAGAAGTTATCGGTGTAGATAAGATCACAGGTCTTGCTAAGCTTCCCTCAAGAGAAATCCTTCTTGCAAACGTTCTCGGTGCATTCCAGGCACCCATCTCAGCATTCGCTCGTGCTATTCAGGCTATTGTTGATAAAGACGGCGAAGCTGCTCCCGCAGAAGCAGAAGCACCTGCTGAAGCATAATCAAATTTATATTAATTAGAATTTTTGGAGGTAAAATACCATGGCATCAGAAAAAATTACTGCTATCATTGAAGAACTTAAGACTCTCACAGTTCTCGAACTCTCAGAACTTGTACACGCTGTAGAAGACGAATTCGGCGTATCAGCTGCTGCTGCAGTTGTAGCTGCAGGCCCCGTAGCTGCTGAAGCTGCTGCTGTTGAAGAAAAGACAGAATTTGACCTTGAACTTACAGATGTTGGCGGCAACAAGATCGCTGTTATCAAGGTTGTTCGTGAAATCACAGGTCTTGGCCTCAAGGAAGCTAAGGAAGCTGTTGACGGCGCTCCCAAAGTTATCAAGGAAGCTATGTCAAAGGAAGACGGCGAAGCTGCTGTTGCTAAGTTTGCTGAAGCTGGCGCTAAGGCTACACTTAAATAATTTAACCTTTTATAATGAAGAAAGACTTATCCGAATGGATGAGTCTTTTTTTGTTGACTTATTCGGGTAAATCTGATCTTTTACCAATAACGGATACCGTGTAAGGCATTAAACTCAAATTAACTATATATATGCAATTATTTAAAGGGTATATACAAAATATATTGTTATTGTTCAGTGTAAATATTGACATATTAAGTTTTGTGGGTATAATATTATGCGGACTAAAAATTGGAGGTTATGTAATGAAAAAGTTTTTGGCACTCTTAATTTCAATCGTTATGATTTTAGGTGTTGTTTCACCTGTCGGCTCAGTTCTTGCTGCTGATAAAAATGCAAAAGTACCCATAATTTATATTCGTGGTAACGGCCAGACAATCTGCGATGCAGATGGTAACGAAGTCATTTGTGATATCGGTGACCTGAAATTTGATAGTGAAGGCGAAGATGGTGAAGATAAAATTACAGAAGCTGTTGTAAATATTCTTCTTCCGTTCTTAGGTGAGGGTTTATTGCTTGATGAATGGGACAGCTATGAAAAGGCTATCTATGATGAAATTTCTCCTTTATTTGAAAAAGCTATACTTGATGGAAACGGCGATCCTCAGTACGGTACACAGGTTGCTCCGAAGCACCAGGAAGAAAACGCTTATTATTCTGATTTAGATCACAACAACTACAGCTTCTACAACTATGGCTTCTATTATGACTGGCGTCTTTCTCCCTATGATGTAGTAGAAGATCTTCGTCTTTATATTTTGGAAGTGCTTGATACTACAGGCGCAGAACAGATTGCATTAACCTCAAGATGTCTTGGTGGCAGCCTTCTTAATGTTTACCTTGAATTATACGGTGATGAAGAGATAAACGGCAAAAAGCGCATAAAGAATGTATTATACTGTGATACTCTTTCAAGTGGTTGTACACTTATCAGTAAGGGCTTCTCAGGTCAGTTAGAGTTTGATGCAAAGAGCATTCAGATGTATGAAGCTCAGCTTGGTTACTTAGATGAAATTGGTTACGGAACTGGAATGAATGTTGTAGGTATAGCAGGCGAAGTAGTTGAAAAATTATTGGATATGCTTACACAGGTTGGTGTTGTTGATAAGTTTACAGACAGTGTTGAAGAACTTTATAGCAGACTTTATAAGGCACTGATTCCTGCTCTCTTCAAAGCTATCGGATATGCATCGCAGCCCATCTATTGGACTTTTGTTGAAGAAGAAGATTTTGATCTTGCACTCGAAGTAATGTTTGGCAAAGAAGGCTCAGAAGAGTGGGAAGCTAATAGAGGTCTTATTGAAAAAATTCTTAAATACAGAAGAAATATTTCATCTAAACATGACGACTTCCTCAGAAGCTATGCTGATGATATACATATGGGAGTTGTAGCAAAGTATGGCCTGATGTCAGCTCCTATAACCAAGGGTTATGATGAATTATCCGATAATCTTGTAAGCCTTAAAGACTCATCTATGGGTGCAACCTGCTCTACTTTAGGTAAAACCCTTGAAGATGATCATATTCAGGATCGTATGGAAAACGGTTTAGGCGATTATATTTCTCCAGATAAGCAGGTAGACGCTTCAACCTGTCTCTTCAAAGATACAACCTGGTTTGTTAAGAATATTCATCATGACGATTTCGACAGATGCTGGAAAGATCTTGCAGAAAAATTCCTCAAGGGAGATAATGTAACAGTTGAAAATTCAGGTTACAGCAGATTCCGCATAAATGATTATAAAACAAAAACAGTCAGTGATATGACTGCAGAAAACTGTGACGACCTTGAATTCATCAGTGTTCCTGTTGAAAAACCGACAACTGAGACAAGAATAGTTTCATTAATGCGTTTATTAACAATAGTATTTGAAATTTTAGCTGGAATTTTCAATGGTGATCTCGATTTTTCAAAGATTTTCGCTTGATTATAAGCTGATGAATAAAATTTGATTGACGGCTTCTTTTGATATAAGTGAATAAATAATAAATAACCCGGCAGACTGAAATCTGTCGGGTTTAATATTAAACTTATATTTTACTTGAATTTTATAACATCCTTATTCTTAACAAGATAATCAATCATTGAAACTAATGTGAGAATAACGGCAATGAACATAGAAATCTGTGCCAAGATGTGAAGCGTTTGTATATTTAAAAGAAAGATGATGATCATTGCCATCTGTGCTATGGTTTTTGCTTTGCCCCAGTTGCCAGCAGCTATAACAGCGCCATTGTCGGCAGCAACAAGCCTTATACCGCTTACAGCAAACTCTCTGAGTATAATTGTAATAACTACCCAGGCTGGAACCTCTCCGAGTGCTGTGAGGCAAATCAACGCCGAAGATATAAGGAGTTTGTCAGCTATGGGATCCATAAATTTACCGAAAGAGGTTATCATATCATATTTTCTTGCTACACGGCCGTCAAGATGGTCGGTAATAGTTGCTGCTATAAATATGATAAGAGCTATTAATCTATCATATGGAGTAGTGTGCCGGAGCATAAAGAAAACAAAAAAAGGTATCAGTATAACTCTGAAAATTGTAAGTTTATTTGCCAAGTTCATAAAATTACCTCTGATTTGAATGTTTATCTCATAATATCATAGTTTCGGTTTGATGTCTATAACTTATATTAAAAGTTCAAAATATTCTTAATTTTTCATAAATAATAAAATAAAATAAAAAAATTTAATGATTTACTACTTTACAAAGCTAAAAGATTAGTGTATAATTACACTTATATTTTGTTAGGAGGACGTAAAATGGATTCATCTACTTTACAAATTTTTCTTGCTATGGCAGGATATATGCTTATAGTTATCGGTATTGGTATATTCTATGCCAAGCGTTCAAACAAGAGCTCAGAAGACTATTTTATCGGAGGTCGTACTCTCGGACCTTGGGTTGCAGCAATGAGTGCCGAAGCTTCTGATATGAGCGGCTGGCTTCTTATGGGTTTGCCCGGTGTTGCTTATTGGTGCGGTATTGCTGACGCTGCATGGACAGCAATCGGTCTTGCAATCGGTACATA
>JAZQUF010000044.1:0-22101 GCA_045631165.1 Acutalibacteraceae bacterium | reverse complement strand
CATCGAAATGGAAGACATCCTCGCTCTTATCGAAGGCTTTATGAAGAGAGTATTCAAGGAAGCTATCGGTGTTGATATTGATACACCTCTTCCCAGACTCACCTTCAAAGAGGCAATGGAGCGTTACGGCTCAGATAAGCCCGATACAAGATATGCTATGGAAATCACAGATATCGGCGAAGAGGTTAAAAACTGTGGCTTCGGCGTATTCACAGGCGCTCTTGAAAACGGTGGTAAGGTTGCAGCTATCACAGCTAAGAATGCATTCAGCATCCTCACAAGAAAAGAAGTTGACAAGCTCACAGAATTTGTAAGAGGTATTGGTGCTAAAGGTCTTGCTTGGGCAAGAATCGGTGAAGACGGCACAGTTGCTTCATCCTTCGCTAAGTTTATGACAGAAGACGAAATGAAAGCTATTATGGATAAGTGCGGTGCAGAAAACGGTGACGTTATCCTTATCGTTGCAGACAAGGCAAGCACAACTCTCAGCGTACTCGGTGCACTTCGTCAGACAGTAGCCAAGAAGCTTGACATCATTCCTCAGGATAAGTACAACCTTCTCTGGGTTGTTGAATTCCCCTTCTTCGATTGGGACGAAGAGCTCGGTCAGTATGTTGCAATGCACCATCCGTTCACAGCTCCTCTTGAGGAGTGCCTTGACTATCTTGAGACAGACAAGGCAAAGGTAAGAGCTAACGCTTACGACCTTGTACTCAACGGCATTGAGCTTGCGAGTGGTTCAATCAGAATCACAAACCCCGACCTTCAGAAGAGAATCTTCAATCTCCTTGGTCTCAGCGATGAAGAAGCACACGAAAAGTTCGGCTTCCTCACAGATGCATTCAGATTCGGTGCACCTCCTCACGGTGGTATCGGTCTTGGTCTTGACAGACTTGTTATGCAGATGCTTCGCCTTGAAACACTTCGTGACTGTATCGCATTCCCAAAAGTACAGAATGCAAGTGAGCCTATGACAGAGTGTCCTGCTCTCGTTGACAACGACCAGCTCGAAATGCTCGGCATCGGCGTAGTAAAAGAAGAGGAATAAAAAAGGTATATACGGAGCACACTCTGAAAAGGGTGTGTTCTGATAGTGTAGGTTCACAAAAACAGGGGTTTTGTTAACAATTTATTATCAAAATGACAGAAGAAAGTGAACAAAGGAAAGGTATAATAACGTCATTAACGTAAATGGAGGAATATTATGAAACTTTTTAAGTCAGCTCTTTGCTTATTAATGGCAATGATTATGGTCTTCTCATGCTGCAGTGTTGCTTTAGCAGCAGACACAGATGAGAGCACAGAGGTTTATCCTCAGATTCTCGTAACAGGCTTCGGCTCAGGTTGTGTAAAAATCTATTATGAAGATGACCCCGAGCAGAAATCACTTTTCTGGCCCTTTGAAAAGGACAGATTCATTTCAAATCTCGGTAACATAGGCAGTTACATGAAGAAAGCATTAAAGGAAAAAAATCCTGACCTTCTTCATGCAATCATTTACAACTATGTTATGGATTGCTTCGGAATGCTTGCTCTTAATCCCGACGGCACATCAATGGAAGGTGTTGTAACCGAGCCCGTTGGTGTAAGATATGCAAGTGAAGGTAAATATGAATTCTATTATGACTGCAGAGTTTCACCCCTGGTAACAGCTGATTATCTTCACGAGAGCATTCAGCAGGTTCTCGAAGAAACAGGTGCCGAAAAGGTTGAGCTTGTAGGTTCAAGCCACGGTGCTAACATGGTAACAGCTTATATGTATAAGTATCCCGAAGAGCTCAGCAAGGTTGACACAGTTCTTCAGTGCGTACCCTCAGTCGGCGGTATCCGCTTTATGGGTGAGCTTTTCAGCGGTAACTTTGATATCAATGCCCTTGCACTCTGCGATTTCATTGACCGTCTTGCAGGCGAAGGTGTTATTCCTGATTTATTCTATCTTATGGAAGAAGCAGGCACACTTCAGTTATTCTTTGATCTGCTTGCTGAGCCCGTTCTCAAAAAGGCAGTTTATGAAGCTATTGCAGATGTAGGCCGTGATTTCATCGCAACACTTCCCGCTATGTGGGTATCTGTACCCGATGAATATTTTGAGGGTGCAATGAAGTTCCTTTATGGTGAAAACTATAATGATCCCAGCCTTGAATATGCTGATCTTATTGCAGAGATGAACTTCTATCACTATGAAATTGCTAATAAGGCTGCTGATATTTACAAGCAGGCTGAAGAAGACAACGAAGACTTCAATATGGCTCTTATCACAAAGTTCGGTGTTGCAGCTATTCCCTTCGGCACAGGCGAAAACATTATGGATGACGGTCTTGTAACAGTTCCCGTTTCATCCTTCGGTGCAACCTGTACTACATATAAATCAAAGCTTCCTGCAGATTACAAGCAGCAGAAGTATACTGAATATAACTTTATGTCACCTGAATGGAACATCGACGCATCAACAGGCGCATTCCCCTTCAGAACATGGTATATCAAGGGCCTTGAGCACACAGAGAAGAATGCAGATTATCTTGTTCTTATCGATGAAATCGTAAACCGTGACCTTACAGTATTCACAGATCCTGAAATTCCTCAGTATCTCACAGTTTCAGCTGAAGATCACGAAAAGATTGAAATTCTTGTAGCTGAAGATGAAAAAGAAACTCTCTATGATAAACTCTTTGAGATCTTCAGAAAGATAGTGCTCTTCCCCTTCAACATCGTTAAAAAAATCACAGGCAAAGCATAAAATTTATCTGACGTCTCCGCACTTCTTTTATGAGGTGCGGAGTTTTTTTGTCAAGATTTCGTGTTATTTCGTTAATAGTTTCTTGATACAAGAATATAACAACTAAAACATAGATGTAGTATAATGATTGAAAATATTAAGAATTATTAAACGCCAATTAATGGAGGATTCTAAAATGAAAAAATCAAAAAGAGTTATTTGTATTGTTATGACATTATTGACGATATTTTCATGTTGCAGTGTTGCTTCAGCTGCTGTGGATGAATACGATCATATTCCGCAGGTTTTTGTAACAGGCCTCGGTTCTGCAAAAATCTATTATGAAGATGATCCGGAGCAGAAGTCTTTGTTCTGGCCCTTTGAGATGGAAAGATTTATCGCAAATCTTCAAAACATTCCTAAGTATATGCTGGAGTCAGTAAAGAATAAAGAACCTAATGTAGTAAAAACAATTATTTATAATTATCTTATCGATTGTTTCGGTATGCTTGCATTAAAACCCGACGGTTCAAATATGGACGGCGTAACAGTGGCTCCTACAGTTCTCGCCTATGACGGTGACGGTAAGTATACTTTCTATTATGACACAAGACAGGCTCCCACAGTTACCGCCCCTTCACTTCACGACTATATTCATCTCGTAATGGAAGAAACCGGTTCTGATAAAGTTGAACTTGTTGGCTCCAGCTACGGTGCAAACGTTGTAACAGCATATCTTGATGCTTATCAGGATGACCTCAAGCATATTGACTCAATTCTTTTATGTGTGCCCTCTGTTGGCGGTATCAATTTCCTCGGCGAGATTTTAAGCGGTAAATGCAATGTCAGTGCCATCGGGCTTTGCGATTATATACATAGCCTTATTGATGCAGAGCTTATTCCGGACTTCTTCTATCTTATGGAAGAAACAGGTATACTTCAGATTTTTCTTGATATAATCGCTGAACCCATTCTCAGAAAAGCTCTTTATGAAGCTATTATAGAGGTTGCACGTGATGCTGTAGCAACAGTACCTGCTTTATGGGTATGTGTTCCCGATGAATATTTTGAGGAAGCAATGATAAATATGTATGGTGAAAATTATAACAGTCCCGACCATACATATGCTAAGCTTATCAAAGAAATGACCCGTTACCACGAAATTGCCGTTAATGCACCGGAGCTTTACACAAGGGTTACGGAGAATAACAAAGATCTTCATTTCGCTATTATTACAAAATACGGTGTTGGAGCAATCCCTCTTACGGACGGTCCTAACACTATGGATGACAGCCTTGTAACGGTTCCCGTTTCATCCTTCGGTGCAACTTGCACTACATACAAATCAAAGCTTCCTGCAGATTACAAGCAGCAGAAGTATACCGAATACAACTTTATGTCACCCGGTTGGGATATTGATGCTTCAACAGGCATATTTCCGTTTACCACATGGTATATAAGTGGTCTTGGTCATTCCAAGAAAAACGAAGATTACAAGAAATTTGTTGATGAGATTATTTATAAAGACCTCACTGTTTTCACAGATCCGAACAGACCTCAGTACCTGATAGTTTCTGAAGAAAATCCGGAGCTTCTTATTCCTCATGTAGCTGAAGATGAAAAAGAAAGTCTCTATGATAAACTCTTTGAGATCTTCAGAAAGATAGTGCTCTTCCCCTTTAACATCGTTAAGAAAATCACAGGCAAAGCATAAAATTTGATTAAAGGCTCCGCACTTCTTTTATGAGGTGCGGAGTTTTTCGGGGCAGGAATCCGTGAAGATTATTTTGTCGGATAAGCTGATTGCAGATTCATTGAAACAGTCGCTCTTATGAGTGACTGTTTTGTGATTTAAAGGTTAATATTTTGAAAATTAGCCACCGATTCGGTTGACATAGGCTATAGAAAGTTGTATCATATATGATGTATAATCACGAAATTATGTCTATATATAAATAACTTTGGAAAGGGAGTAAGAAAATGAAAAAAATACTCATTCTCACTCTTACAGTGCTGATGCTTATGAGCCTTAGTATCTTAGCGGCGGCAGCTGTTGATCCGGGCAATGTCCGTTGGGATAATCCTACATACAACTATGCATGGCTCGACAATATGATTATAAGAGACGATCCTATGGCAGCGGCTCAGGCACATATAATTCCCAAGCCTACAGACTATCCGTACAGCATTACTTATGATAAATTCCTTGAGGAGTCAGGCAACTATACTGAGCTTATCACTCTTGATAAGGAAAGCGTAACAGCAGCTTACGATGAGATTGTGAACGCTATGTATTATCTTGTGGTTGCAATGGGTATGACTGATGACACCGATACAATGAAGGTTTATCTCACTGAGCAGGGCATCCGTCTTCCTGCCAACACAACTCCTGATGAAAATGCAGAAATCGCAGTTGTTTATGCGGCTATAAAATACGATGCGGTTTACACTCTTTACGGCAAGCGTGTCAGCTTCCCTGTAGGCACAACTCTTGACGGTGCTGTGGTTACAATTGTGTCAGCTCTTACGGGTACAGTGGTTCCCTCAGGCGTTGACAATCTTGCAGGCTATGCTGTTTTCAGCACAAAGACCTATGTAACATCATTTGAGAGTCTCCCCATAAGCACTAACCCCTCTGAGGCAGAAATCTTCCACTGGGCAAAGGTTATTGTTGCGGGCTCATCAGGTGACTATCAGGTACCTGTTGAGGTTTTTTCTGAAACAAGTGCTGCTCAGAAGGAATATGTTGACTATGCTTACTACGCTTCAATTCTTTCGGATATATACGATGTGAAAATAAACCCCATCAAGCTTATCGTTGCAATGCAGGACGGTGATCCCTATGCAGTGCAGAAGCTTATTCTCAAGACAATGCTTGACGAAAAGAATGCAGAATATTCCAATAATATGGGCTGTCAGGAGCTTTTCGATTTAGCTTGTAAGAAGGGTTGCTTCAACCTTGAAGAGGAATTTTACACAGACGTTTTAAAATATGAAATTGAAGTAGCTCAGAGCTGTGAAAAAATCTGGTTCACACCTTTCACTCTCTCAGGTCTGCTTGAGGGTGGCAGTGACGAATATCTTTCACTGACCCTTGCAGGTAACCCGATAGCTCCCTCGTCCACAACAGGTGTTGCTCTCAACCCTGCTCTCTCAACTGAAACAATTTATCTTGAATCCTCATATAATGCCCCTGACCGTCAGGAATCGGCAGTGTACGAGTTTAAGATTGTGAAGAATGCAGCTCTCAACGGTGAACGCAATCCAAACACAAAGAACGATATGGTTGCAGAGGTTGAGCAGTATGTAAACTCAATTGTACCCGTGGAGAACGACACAGCTTCAACAGTTATCGACGGTGTTTTCCAGAGCATTGACTCAGCTGTTCAGAACAACACTACAGCAGTAGTAGGCGAGGGCATCCTCACAACCTATGGCGGTGTTGAGTCAGGCAGTGCAGATACAAATACAAGCGTAACCGGCACAACATCAGCTGACAGATTCGACTTCAACTATCTTGATGACCTCATTAACGGCGTATATGAGACTGACGAATTCGGTAACATTATCACAACCACAGCCTTCGATTATGAGCAGTATACAACTACAGAGGAATCAATTATTGTCAAGACAGTGGAAACTGTTAAGGAAAATCCTGAAATCGTTGCAGCTCCCACAGGACTTATTGCAGTAGGCGCATTTGCAGGTTATCTTCTGACAAAGAAGCACCGCGATACAGACGCTTATAATGAAAATGCAGACGAGGATAATGAAGAATAATCCTCACAGATAAAAAATCAGGCAGTTACATTAGTAGCTGCCTTTTTTGTGTGCTGTTTGTAACTGTTGGGTAGCTGTTGGTGAAACCTGAAGCTTGTGCATATAAATTAATAATATAGATACAAAAGCACTCCTTTAATCGTGCAGATAAAAAGATATGCCCTTACTTTCCTCGGCAGGGTACCAAAAAAGCTCAACCCTGACGGATTGAGCTTTTTATATTACATTATAAGTTACGCGTTGAGAACGTCGTATGCCACGTCGGGAATATCTGACATAATGCAGTCAGCACCGATTTCCTTTAAAAGAGACATTGTATCCGTGTCGTTGATTGTCCAATACTGCACGGCAATGTTGTGTCTGTGTGCATAGTTGACAAGTCGTGCAGTTGCAAGGTCGATGATTGATGCGCCGACAGGAATCTGCAGTGCGCTGAATTTGTAATCGCCCTCTTTTTTATCAATGCCGAGAAGTGAGTTAAAGTAAACCTGCACAACCTCAATAATTGAAGCTGAACGGGACATATCGGGGTACTTTTCATCAAGGTATGTAGTGACGTTCTGGTTGAATGTGCCAACGACAACGTGCTCAAGAAGATCCATCTTTTCGAGTATACTATAGAGAATATCAGCAGCCTTTTCACCAAGCTCACCACTGTTTTTGATTTCGATAATGTAGTCGAAGTTGCCGTTGCTCTGGAGATACTCAAGTACGTCTGTAAGCTTTGATACACGGAGTGAATCGGGTACATCGTCACCACGAAGACCTGCATAAGGATGTTCACCATCTTCATTTGTGAAGCTTTCACCGAAGTTAAGTGCGCGGAGCTCTTCGTAGGTATAATTTTCAGGACGTATATCTTCCTTGCCGAAGTACTCAACAGCATCAGTTGTTCTGTCGAGGGTGCTGTCGTGGAGGATAATGAGCTCATCGTCACCTGTGATGTGAAGGTCGAATTCGAAAATATCTGTCTTGAAGGTGTCGGAATTGATACATCCCTCGAAAGCCATCATAGTGTTTTCGGGGAAGATGCCTCCGCCTGAACGGTGCGCAGACACAAGGGTTGTGCCGTATTCGGTGATATTGTGGTTGTCAGTGTCATAAGTTACATATGAGTCCGGCCATTTATGTGTGATAAGGAGAAGGAGAGCACACACGAAGATAACGATCACACTGCAAAGAACAGCTAAAATATGGCGGATGAGATGTTTTTTTGCTTTGGGATTTTTAATCTCTTTTTTCATAGGTAATGTTCCTTTAAGTAAAAAAATTTTTAGATAAATTTACACTATGAAGCTTAAATCTGTATGAGAAATATATTAATAGTCTGTTAATTTGAGAAAAGAGAAAATAAGATACTGTGTTGTATGCGCGGGAAGGCATAGCAAAAGCGGCAGGTTTTATCCCGCCGCTTTAAGTTTTGTTATTGATTAATAGTGATACATGCCACACTTGCAAGATTTATTGGTTTTAAAGAGCTTCCAGAAGAAGAGAGCAATCTTGTAGAAGAAACCGCCCTTATGGCAGGAGTGGCTGCAATTTTTAGTCAAATCATATTTGCAATCACTATAGTCGCACTTGCCGTCGTGGTTTTCATCTTTATGATCACGTTTTGAACCGGTGTCTGTTACAGTATGCTCTTCTGTACAACGTGTGTGGATGAATTGATTTTGGTCGTAGTTATTGCAAAGGGCAGTCTTGGTACCGTCTGCTGTGCATGTTGCATTGTAGTCTGAGTAATAGTAAGTGAAATTGTGCCCTGTTGCGGGAATTGTTTTCTGAGCTTCAAAGACCACACCGCATCTTGAACAGCTTGAACCCTCTGTAAGACCTGACTTTGTGCAGGTAGGATATACTTTGGGATTTGTGACTGGGTAGTGACCGAGAGCATTTATTGTAGTCTGGGTTGAGAATACTACTTTACACACAGTACAACGCTTGCCTTCTGAGAGACCTGTTTCGGTACAAGTTGCAGCCTTGGCTTCATCTATTTCATATGTATGACCGGTTGCATTTATTGTTTTTTGTGCGATTAAAACGTCGTTACATCTGGAGCAGTGCTTACCTTCCGTTTTACCGGATGTTGTGCATGTAGCAGCGACAGCTTCGTCAATTACTTCTTCATGACCTAAGGGGTCATAATATGTGGTGATATAATTATTACATTTGCAATATTTTATTTCTGACCATCTTAAAGTACATTTCTCATACCAATTGGAACTTTTTACTATTCTGTAGTTGTAGTCATGTGTATGCTTCTCTATCGGACCGTCGTAATAATATACAGTATAACCGGAGGGTAATTTAGCGATACTATACTTCATAGTATTCCATTCTGAAGAGGTGCCTTCAAAATGGATTTCGCTTATCCCATTGCATTGACTGAATACCGTTGTAAAATTGAAACTATCCATATAAGGACGGAGTGATATGCTTTTTAGTTTTGGGCAATTATAAAACATTGAAGAGCTTGGTGTTTTAAGATTGTACGGAAGTAATACACTTGTGAGGTTGGGACAGTGCGCGATTGCACCGGAGTCAATCTGAGTTATACCGTCGGGAAGCGTTATGCTTGTAAGATTGTTGCAGAAATAGAATGTATATGAATTAAGTCTTGTAATACCATTGGGAAGTGTTATGCTTGTAAGACCTGTGCAATTGGAGAACGCATATGAACCGATGCTTGTAACACTGTCAGGGATGATTAAGCTTTCAAGACCTGTGCAACCGCTGAATGCATACTTACCGATACTTGTAAGATCGTCGGGAAGTGTTATGCTTGTAAGATCTGTGCAGCCTTCGAATGCGTAATCACCGATACTTGTAATACCATCGGGAAGTGTTAAACTTGTAAGACCTGTGCAACCGCTGAATGCGTAATTACCGATACTTGTAATACCATCGGGAAGTGTTAAGCTTGTAAGACCTGTGCAGCCATTGAATGTATTATCACCGATGCTTGTAACACTGTCAGGGATTGTTATATTTGTAAGAGCTGTGCAATCGCTGAATGCACCACCACTGATACTTGTAACGCTATCAGGAATTGTGTAAGATGTATCGGCTTTTTTGGAAAGGCAGACTATAAGATTAGTTTTATCTTTATTGAAAAGAACTTGGTTTTCATATGTAAAATAAGGACTGGCTATATCTATATTTATTTTATTCAGATTGATGCAACCTACGAATGCACTATGGCCTATGCTTTCCACATTTTTGGGTATTGTTATATTATAAAGGTTTTCGCAATTACAGAACGCATAATTGCCAATGCTTGTAACACTGTCCGGAATTGTAATAGAAGAAAGCTGGAGATCTTTGAATGCATTATAACCAATTCCTGTAATACCGTCAGACAGTGTAACCTTCTTAAGTTTATGGGAACTACGCCACAGAGGAGAACAGTCGCGAATAGTAGTGTCGGTTCCTTTAGTTATTATTACCTCTTCTATATAGTTGCCTGAAGCGTAGATAGAATCGATAACCGTTAAACCGCTGGGAATAGTCAGCTTTTTAAGATTTTTGCAACTTAAAAATGCAGTTTCGTAGAGTGATTTAACACCGTCGGGAAGTACTACTTCGGTAAGACCGTTGCAGTCCTCGAATGCTTCAGATCCGATTGAAGCGGCATACACTGTTATATTTGTAAGACCTGTGCAACCTGAGAACGCACGAGAACCAATGGTTGTAACAGTGCCGGAGAAAGTTATGCTTGTAAGACCTGTGCAACCATAGAACGCATCTGAACCGATGCTTGTAACACTGTCAGGGATGATTAAGCTTTTAAGACCTGTGCAACCTGAGAACGCATCGTAATCAATGCTTTTAAGAGTGCTGGGGAAAGTTATGCCTGTAAGTGTTTTGCAATCCAAAAATGCGCTATTATTGATGCCGGTAATACCGTCAGATATAGTTAAGCTCTTAACATTTGAAACCTTCCATGGAGCATAGTCAGCCTTGCTTATAACAGAGGAAGAACTATCTGCGGTTATTATTAACTCTTTTATGGTGGTTAAATCTGTGAAAGAACCTTCTGTATAATTTAAAGTATTAGGAACATATAACTTCTGAATATTTGTGCAGTCATCGAAAATACCGGTGCCAAAACTTGTGATTTTATTGGGAAGTGTTACATTCTGAAGATTTGTGCAACCTTTGAATGCATTGTTACCGACGGTTGTGACACTGTTGGGAATTGTGATGTCGGTAAGACTTGTGCAATTTTTGAATGCAGTGTGATAGATTGTAGTAACTGTATCGGGTATAGTTATGCTTTTAAGAGATGTGCAGCCATAAAAAAGGCCGGAGGAGATAGCTGCAAGTTGATCAGGCAAGGTAATGCTTTCAAGACTTGTACAGTTTTCAAATGCACTGTAGTTAACATACTGTACAGTGTCAGGTATTGTTATGCTTGTGATGTTTGTGCAATCCTTAAATGCTTCGATATCAATAGTTTTAACCCATAAGCCACCGAGCTTTTCAGGTATTGTTACATTACCACTGATTGATGGGTCGACATCTTCAATTGTAGCCTGTAACAATTTGGTTGAATAAGTGTAATAGCCCTCTGTTTTTGATGCTGCACTCGCTGACATCATACCGCACACCAAAAGTGTACACACAAGAGCCAACAATAAAAGTAGTTTGCGTGTTTTCTTCATTTTCTTCATTTCCTTTCAATAAATAAAATATTTGTTAACTATATTAACATAATTATAATATAGCACTAAAAATGCAGATTGTCAACATTTGCAAGGAGTATACTATAATAATTATTAATATTTATTATAAATTATCAGATAAAATGCGCTTTTTCTGATGAAATGAAAAAACCGACAGTTGACTGTCGGTTTTAATATATGTCTGATGTTTATTTCTCGTCACCTTTGTCTTCAAGGGGAGTAATCTCAACTCTTACCTTGCCGATACGTCTGTCTTCTACGTCGAGAATAGTGAACTTGATATTTTCAAAGATAACTTCGTTCATATCACCGTCCTGAGGCAGAAAGTCGAGAAGGCTGATGATGAAGCCGCCCAGAGTATCATAGTCACCCTCGGGAATGATGTCACCCACAAGCTCGTTGACCTCTTCGATGTATGCGGTGCCGTCAATGGTGAAAAGGTTTTCGCTCTCTTCGATGATTTCCTCTTCCTCATCGTCATATTCGTCTCTGATGTTACCTACGATAGCTTCTACAAGGTCTTCCATTGTTACTATGCCTGCCGTGCCGCCGTATTCGTCAACGACAACTGCCATCTGCATACGCTTTTCTGTCATTTCGTTGAAAAGCTTACCGCAGTTTTTACTTGAGGGTACATAGTAAGCCTCGCGCATAACGGCAACGGGCTTTGCATCCTTGGGAAGTGATGCTGCAACGTATTTGAGAAGATCCTTTATATACACGATACCGATGATATTATCCTGGTCTTCGTGATATACGGGTATACGTGAGTAGCCGTGCTCTATAGAAAGATTAACAAGCTCCTCAAGAGAGTCCGTATCCTCGACAGCGATCATATCGGTTCTGTGAGTCATAATATCTGTTACGTCGATATCGTCGAACTCGAAGATGTTGTTGATCATTTCTTTCTGAATGTTTTCAATAACGCCCTTTTCTTCACCGACATCAACCATCATACGGATTTCTTCTTCTGTTACAACATCCTCGTTTGCATTGGGGTCAAAGCCGCAAAGACGCACAACAGCGTTAGTTGAAATGGAAAGTATCTTTACAAAGGGAGCAGTAACTTTCTTTACAACAAGAAGAATACCTACAACCTTGTATGCGATTTCCTCAGGCTTCTGCATAGCCATACGCTTCGGAGCAAGCTCGCCGAGTACCAGAGAAAAGTAGGACATAATTACGGTGATAACAACAACGCTGACACCTTCGATTATTCCTCTTGGAAGTTGGGGAGCAATCTTGATTACCGCGTCTGCAAGAAGCTCAGCGAAGGTTGTTGATGCACTTGCAGAAGTAAGAAAGCCTGCAAGGGTTACACCTATCTGAATTGTGGATAAGAAGTTGCTGGGATTTTCTGTAAGCTTTTTAATGAGCTTTGCCTTTTTGTGGCCTTCCTCAGCAAGCTTGTCAATCATATTATCATTAAGTGAGATAATTGCGATTTCGCTCATTGCGAAAAAGGCATTGACAAGAATAAGAATAAATAACAGGACCAGATTGAAGATTATACTTCCGGGGTCATCCATTTTGGATATATCTCCTTTCGGACTTGAAAAATATTATTTATATGCTGTATACATATATTGAATAAACATTATACTACACTTTTATATAAAGGTCAAATATTTTCCTTGCTTTTTTTTGAAAAAAATCAATAAAACTCCACGGATGAAAAATATACTGTAGGTTGAAGCGAAAAATATTGACTTTTAGTCTGTAAAATAATACAATATAAATAATAATGTAAAAAAGGAAGGGTATTCAAATGGCAAAATGTCCGGGTTGCGGTGGAAAGCTCAGATTTTATAACATCAAAGCTGAATGTATTCACTGCGGAGTAAATATTCCCAACTATAACTGGGAGGCACGTCTTGAAGAAGACAGTGCTTTAGCTGAGGCAAAGTTCGCTTCATTATACGGTAAATTAAATCTTTTAAAATATTCTATTATAGGCACAAAGCTCAGAGTTATCAGAATTCTTCTGTCGCTTGTCCCTGCCATAGGCTTTATTCTTCCCTGGGCTTATGTAGCCAGTGATAAGGACACTCTCAACTTCGACCTGTTCGGTCTTTTCACAAAAGGCACAAGCACAATCAAATTCTTCGGCATATTATTCGGCGATCTCGGCGGTATCCTGTCGAATCGTGAAGAGCCTCAGGTTTACATATTAGGCGGATTTTTCCTTGTGCTTCTCAGCATTGTGGTTATTGTTGCAGCCTTCTTTATGCCTCTTGTAAGATTTACCAAGCCAAAGACAAAAGCTGCCTGGATTACAGATGCACTCAGCATAATGCTTGCTGTAGGCGCAGTGGCTATGTTCCTTCTTGCAGCTGCTCCTGCAAGTGAGTCAGCCGGCTTCAGCATCGGTGCTCTTGAGTTTTCAGCCGGAGCTTCCGTTGATGCTGCGTGGGGTATCTTCGTATATATTTCACTTCTTATTGTGGCTATGGTCGGCAACCTTCTCGTAAGCAGAGACGACGTGACAAGCGAGGAGGATCTCGAAATCGAAAGACTTGCAAGAGTCAGAATGAAGGAAGAAAAAGAAGAAGCTGAGCGCAAGAGAAAAGAAGAAGCCTGGCGTGAAGCTGAAAAGAAAAAAGAAGAAGAGTATGCTGAAAAGGTCAGAAAAGCAAGAGAAGCTCTTGAAAATGACAATAAATAAGGAAGAAGGAGTGATAAAATGTCGGATAAAGTAAATACAACATCTCTTCAGGAAAACGAATTGACTGAAGAAGAAATTATTGATAAATTGGCTTATACCAAAAAAAGATATCTCAGACCGAAAGAAATCGCTGCCTTTGTTCTTGTTAACTTCGGCCAGAAGAATCTTTCACAGTTTATTGGCGGTGAAAAACAGTTTTTCCTTATTCAGTATGCAGGACTCAACCCTAAACACTATGCGAACATAGAACTTTTTGCTACTATATATGATGCTATTGACGATACTCTTTCAGGTCTTATCATTGACCGTACAAGAACACGCTGGGGCCGTGTAAGACCTTTCTTCATTCTGCCTCTTCCCTTGTGGATTCTCGGCGGTATGATGCTTTTCTCAACTCCCGGTCTTTCAGGCATCGGTCAGGCACTTTATGTTGCTGCAGCTACTATCATTTACGGTCTCGGTATGAGCTATTTCGGCGCATGGAATCTGATGACCTATAATGTAACTCCTAACATAAACGAACGAAATAATCTTATTGTTACCACGAAATTCTTTGAGCTTTTCGGTACATTTATACCGTCGCTGCTTCCGCTTCTGGTTAAGTTTGTACCTCAGGCAAACCCCGATATTACCAACTCGGATGTATATAAGGCTTTCGCAGTATTTATGCTTCTCTTCTCCGCATCCTTTGCTGTTTACGGCTTCTTCAATATGCGCGAAAGAATTCCTCTTCAGAGCCGTGAGGAAATGAACAAGACCTCAGTTTTCGGTTCAATGAAGAACATCATCACCAACAGACCTCTTCTGACAATTATCTTTGCAGAGTTTTTCAACAACTTCAAGGCTGTCGGCGGTTCAACAGAGAGCTTCTTCTGGCTCAACAACTCAGGCAACTACGCTTTCCGCAGTATCTGCGGTCTCTTCACAGGTATCCCCAACTACTTTATGGTACCCTTTGCAGCTAAGCTTGTAAGAAAGTTCGGCGCAAGAACAACAGCTATCGGCGCAGGTCTCTTTGGTCTTGGCGCATATATGCTTATGTTTATCCTTGGTTATCCCAACGGTGCTGTTTTCAGCGCTAACTTTGAGGATAAGAGTATACTCAACTTTGCGATTATTGTTTTACTTCTCACAATTGCAGGTCTTCCCAACAAGATTATCAATGTGTGCAACCCGATTCTTACAGCGGATACTCTTGACTATATGGAATGGAAGCACGGTCTTCGTAACGAGGCTCTTGTTACAACAGTTCAGGGCTACTTCATCAAGCTTGCAACAGCTTGCACAGGCTGGCTTTCAGGTATGGTGCTTCGTTGGATTGAGTATGTACCTCTCAAGGACGAGCTCGGTCACGATATCGCAAACAAAGACCCCGGTGTGCTCAAGGGCATCTGGATAGTATTCTGTATTCTTCCTGCTCTGGCAAGAGGCCTTTACGGTATATCATTTATTTTCTATCCCATTCACGGTAAGCTTCAGCAGAGAATGATAGTTGAGCTTGCTGATAAGAGATCAGCAGCACTTGAGGAAGTATAATAAACAAAGTTTTGTCGAACTTTTACAAAAGTTCGTGGGGTGTGGGGTGAAACCCTACAAAGATAATTACTTTGATGTAATTATAATTTAATAATGATGTAGCGCGGGAAAGGTTTGCGGTAAAAGCAACTCCTTTCTCGCCACATTTGTTTTTATAAGACTTTTACCACCTACTGCTAATTGGAATGTTGTTCTTTACGTTTTTTTGTTTATTCTCTTTTTTTGACCTGCGTCAGTTGTTTCCGCAGCGAAGAACGTTTTAGAGTGTTTAAGTTAAAGCTTTATAAAAAAACAACGTAAAAAGGAATTCTTCACCTGAAAAGCAGACCGTAGCGGCGACGAATGTCGAAGTAGGATGTGCCTGAAAAGCACGGATGAAAAGGAGACAAAATACTTTTTGCGCAAGTGCAATCTGTAGCGGCTCAATAGTAATAAGTTGTCGGAAATCTGAGCTGTCCGGCAAACGAGCAGATGTAAAGCAGACGGTAGCAATATAAAAATTACCGATAAGCAGAAAGCTTGCTTTCACTGCCACGGTGAGCAGAAAAGGAGCAAACAGAAAAGTAAAAAAACAACCTGACCCGGTAATTTTTATCACTTGCGGACGAATAAGCAAAGCGTGTTTTTGCTTACTTTTGTCACAACCGACAAAAGTAAGAGGCCCCGCGCCTCGAGCGGTGCAGAACATAATAGAAAGAAAAAACAAAAACAATAAAAGCCGAGCATACAAGTTTCTCAGTAAGCGGTAAAATAAACTACAAACAAAAACCACAAAAGCAGAGCCTGCAAGAAAAAAAGCCTTGTTTTGCGGGGCTCCGCAAGAGACATCATAATTTTTTGTTTGCGGGATTCTCAATCACGTTTCCGTCTTCCGAAAACCTCGACCCGTGACAGGGACAGTCCCAGCTGTGCTCGTGCTTGTTATATTTCAAGGCACATCCAAGGTGTGAGCATCGCTTTGGTGTGGGAGTGATGAGATTGACGGTTGTCTCAAGTCCGTTAATAAAAAGCTGAGGCTTCAGTATACTTCTTGATGGTAAAAACACCTCGGCGTATGAATTATCAACACCGCAGATTATATCGCGCAGAAGCATTGCGCTGACCATCGCACCTGTCATACCCCACTTGTTAAACCCTGTAGCCGTATACCAGTTGGCAGTGCTTTTGCAGTAATGACCGATATAGGGCATAGAATCAAGGCTCATACAGTCCTGTGCTGCCCAATGGTATTTCTCCCTGAGTTGAGGGTAGTGTTCTTTTGCGAAGGCTCTGAGTGGCTCATAGGCACCGCTTTTTTTGCCTGTACGGTGATTGCTTCCGCCGATGAAAAGCAGGTCACCGTAGTTTCTGAAGGAAAAGCCCTTGTCGCTTTCATCGATATACATTCCGTCTATGTCGGGCGCTTTATCAAGGGCGATAACATAGCTGCGACTCTGATACATTTTCATAAAATACATACCGTGACGGTCTATGAAAGGGAAGTGGGTTGCGAAAACAATGTTTTCGGCAATGATACGGCATTTATCCGTATAGGCGACATCGCCCTCGACCTTTGTGACAAAGGTGTCCTCGTAAATATTCAGGTCCTTAGCTATGGAATAAAGAAATTTCAGAGGGTTGAACTGAGCCTGATTTTTGCAGAAAACGGCACCTGCTGTTTTTATCGGCAAGGGTAGGGATTCAGTAAGCTCCATATTTATGCCGAGCTTTTCTGCCGCTTCAAGCTCTTTTTCCAAAGCCTTTTTATTGCTTACAGAATAGACGAAGTTAGTTTTTTCTTCGAAGTCGCAGTCTATGTCACTGCACATTTTACGGTATAATTCAAGAGCCTCGCAGTTGGCTTTATAATACATCCTTGCCTTGTGCTCACCGACAGTCTTGATAAGCTTGTCAAAAATCAGCGAGTGCTGAAAGGTGAGCTTTGCCGTGGTATTGCCTGTGGTGTGAGAGCATATTTTATCCTTTTCTACCAATATGCAGGCTATACCTCTGCGCTTTAGCAGATATGCCGTGAGTATACCCGTGATACCGCCGCCGATAATCAGAACATCGGTACGGATGTCGGTTTCGAGAGGACTGAATGTGGGTGTGGTCAGTCCCTCGTGCCAGGGTGAGAGCATAAAAAACACCTCCGTGATTTTTATGATATTGTTGTCAGATAAATTATGAATTATGAATATCGGGACAGAAAAAATTCTTCTGTGCATTGAATGTTTGCGAAGTCTGTGATATAATATCCGTGAGGTGAAGACTATGAAAAAAGCATACAGAATTATTTCCCTTATACTGGCGATTATCCTTTGCTTTTCGGCTTTATCCGTAAGCAGCTGTGCAGCAAACAGAAAAGAGGCACTGCCTATGTCTGCCGGTATAAAAAAGCTCAGAAATGAATTTTCAAAGGACGTGGCACCGAAGCAGGGCAATCACGCTCTTGACTACCGTTACTATTCACCGGTTGGTACCAACGATAAAACAAAATATCCTCTTGTAATTTTTCTTCACGGTATAGGCCATGCAGATTGTGAGGGTGCTCAGGTTGTGGACAGTGATATGCCATATTGGGCTTCGAAAGAGCTGCAGAGCCGTTTCACTCAGGGAGGTGCATTTATATTGCTTCCACGTGCGCCTGAAGATAAAATGGTCTATTGGAGCAATGTTCTGCTGAAGTCTCTTCGTGCCGTAATTGACGATATGATAAAAAAACACGGGAAAAACATCGATACAACACGTATATTTATCGGCGGAAGCTCTGCGGGTGCTGAAATGGCGTGGAATATGATAATTGCTTACCCTGAATATTTTGCAGGTGCATTCCCCATTGCCGCAACGGGTAACATAACAACGAGTGATGTTAAGCTCTCGTCAAGTGTTCCTGTATGGATGTTCGCTTGCTCAAAGGATCCCATAGTGAGCTATAACCTGGAAACTCTGCCCTTGTGGAACGATGTGTGTGAGTATAATCTTAATCCGTCAAAATGCCGTCTTACAACCTTCAGTGATGTTGTAGCACCCAACGGTCAGCCTACGGAGGGCAATCATCATATGGCCAAGGTTGTCACATACGATATGCATCTGCTGAACGGTGGAGTCTATCCAAACGCCACTACCGTTAACGGAAACGGTGCAACTGTCAGCCTGAAAAGCCCCAACGGTATTATCAGCTGGATGAACACGCTTTCATCGTCATACGGGGGAAATTCTATCGCAGGAACAGGCAATACCAATGTTTCTGCCGTCAACGGAGTTCTCAGCATATTCCGTAATATTATCCTTAAAATCGTGAATATATTCCAGAGGCTTTTTATTGTGTAAAGCTGTAGCGCCATTTTTCGCACTGACAAAACTGTTGACTAAGCACATTTATTTATGGTATAATCAATATGTAATCTGACATAAAGATTTGTTCTGAGTGAAAGATGTGCGATTAAATTTACATAAAGGGGCAGGTGTATCCGTTTTGCCCTGAAGCTATAAGTATTTTTAAGACCGCATCAGAAGATGCGGTCTTTCGTTTTAATAAGACAAGGAGATGAGAACTATGGAAACACGTGTGGCTGTAATGGGCATTATCGTGGAGGAGAGTGACAGCGTTGAAGGTCTCAATGCACTTCTGCACGAATATGCCGAATACATTATCGGCAGAATGGGAATCCCCTATAAAAAAAGAAACGTCAGCGTTGTCTCTATCGCTATCGATGCGCCTCAGGATGTTATATCTGCCCTGACAGGAAAGATAGGCAGACTCAAGGGAGTCAGCGTAAAGACGGCCTATTCAAATGTGATTGCCTATGAAGAATGAACTTTTTGAACTTATAGATAAGCTTGAAAGGGATAAGAGCCTTACTCTGAGTGAATATCAGAAGCTGATTGAAGGCTATGACAGTGAGCTCTGTGTGTACTCTGCCGAAAGGGCAAGGAAAGCCTGCGACAGATACTACGGCAAAGAGGTTTACATCAGAGGTCTCATTGAGATAAGCAATTACTGCAAAAATGATTGCTATTACTGCGGTATAAGGAAGTCGAACAGAAGCTGCAGTCGCTACAGACTCACCAAAGAGGAAATCCTCGAGTGCTGTAAAGAGGGCTATGATCTCGGCTTTCGCACCTTTGTTCTGCAGGGGGGAGAGGACGGTCACTATACGGACACAGTCCTCTGTGATATTATCAGTGAAATAAAAAAACGTTATCCTGAATGTGCCATAACCCTTTCATTGGGAGAAAGAAGCAAAGAAAGCTATGAGACACTTTTCAATGCGGGGGCAGACAGATATCTTCTTCGTCACGAAACGGCGGTAAAAGAGCACTATGAAAAACTTCATCCCGAAGAACTCCGTTTCGAGGAAAGAATGAGATGTCTTCGTGACCTTAAGGAAACAGGATTTCAGGTTGGCTGCGGATTTATGGTAGGCTCGCCACATCAGACGGCAGAGTACCTGGCGAAGGATCTGAAGTTTATCGAGGAGTTTTCACCTCACATGTGCGGTATAGGCCCCTTCATCACCCATAAGGATACGCCCTTTAAGGATGAAAAGTCGGGCAGTGCGGATATGACAATATACCTGCTGTCACTTATAAGATTAATAAAACCGAATATTCTGTTGCCTGCCACAACGGCACTCGGCACCCTCGATGAAAAGGGGAGAGAAAAAGGAATCCTTGCAGGCGCAAATGTTGTGATGCCCAATCTGTCACCTATCAGTGTCAGAAAAAAATATATGCTTTATGAGGGCAAAATCTCCACGGGTCAGGAATCGGCACAGTGTGTGAATGACCTGAGAGCGAGAATGAAAGAAATAGGATATGAAGTGGTTAATTCGCGCGGGGACGCGAAGGGATAAAAATGAGTAATTACTAATTTTTAAATCAAATTTATTTTTAAGAATAGAGGTAGAAATATGTACAACCCAAAATCATTAAAAGCCGAGGAATTTATCAGCCACGAGGAAATCCTGGCAACTGTAAAATATGCCGAGGAAAACAAACATAACGTGGAGCTCATCGATGCTCTTTTAGAAAAAGCAAGACCCCGCAAAACCGAGGACGGTATCACCTGCAGTGGTCTTACCTACAGAGAGGCAAGTGTGCTTCTTGCTTGTGATATTCCCGAAAAGGTAGAGAAAATTCTTGAGCTGGCAAACGAAATCAAGCAGGCCTTTTACGGCAACAGAATTGTTATGTTCGCACCCCTTTACCTTTCCAACTACTGTGTAAACGGCTGTGTCTACTGTCCCTATCATCTGAAAAACAAGCACATCGCAAGAAAGAAGCTCACGCAGGAAGAGGTTAGGGCTGAGGTTATCGCTCTTCAGGATATGGGTCACAAGCGCCTTGCTATTGAAGCAGGTGAGGACCCAAAGAATAATCCTATCGAATATATCTTAGAGTGCATCGAGACTATTTACAGTATTCAGCACAAAAACGGTGCTATCAGACGTGTCAATGTCAATATTGCCGCAACCACAGTTGAAAACTACCGCAAGCTCCACGATGCAGGCATCGGCACATATATTCTCTTTCAGGAAACCTACAACAAAGAGAGCTATTTACAGCTTCATCCCACAGGCCCCAAGCACGACTACGCCTACCACACAGAGGCTATGGACAGAGCTATGCAGGGCGGTATCGATGACGTTGGTCTTGGTGTGCTCTTCGGGCTTGAGGGCTATCAGTATGAGTTTGCAGGTCTTCTTATGCACGCTGAGCATCTCGAAGCTGTTCACGGCGTAGGCCCCCATACCATCAGCGTACCCAGACTCAAGAGAGCCGACGATATCGACCCCGATGAGTTTGACAACGGCATCCCTGACGATATCTTTGAGAAAATTATTGCCTGCATACGTATCGCTGTGCCCTACACGGGTATGATTATCTCCACAAGAGAAAGCGAAGCCGTACGAGGCAGAGCACTTGAGCTTGGCATTTCGCAGATAAGCGGTGCATCAAGAACATCAGTGGGCGGATACACAGAGGAAGAAAGACCTCACGACTCAGAGCAGTTTGGTGTTTCCGACCAGCGTACCCTTGACGAGGTTGTCAGCTGGCTGATGGATTCAGACCATATACCCTCATTCTGTACGGCTTGTTACCGAGAGGGCAGAACAGGTGACAGATTTATGTCTCTTTGCAAAAAAGGTCAGATTCTTAACTGCTGTCACCCCAACGCTCTTATGACTCTCACAGAATATCTTGTTGACTATGCAAGTGAGGAGACTAAGAAAAAGGGCTTCGAGCTTATTGAAAGAGAGCTCAGCAAGATCCCCAAGGAGAAGGTGAGAGCCATAGCAAAGGATAACATTGAAGCCATAAAGAGCTCCAACAGAAGAGACTTCAGGTTCTGATTAAAGTTGTTTCCGCAGCGAAGAACGTTTTATAGAGCCAGAATAAAAACGATATCAAAAAAACAACGTAAAAAGGAATTCTTCACCTGAAAAGCAGACCGTAGCGGCGACGAATGTCGAAGTAGGATGTGCCTGAAAAGCACGGACGAAAAGGAGACAAAATACCTGTTTCTGAAGTGCAATCTGTAGCGGCTCAATAGTAATAAGTTATCGGAAATCTGAGCTGTTCGGCAAACGAGCAGATGTAAAGCAGACGGTAGCAATATAAAAATTACCGATAAGCAGAAACTTTGTTTTCACTGCCACGGTGAGCAGAAAGGGAGCAAACAGAAAAGTAAAAAAACAACCCGACCCGGTAATTTTTATCACTTGCGGACGAATAAG
>JAZQUF010000043.1:0-4100 GCA_045631165.1 Acutalibacteraceae bacterium | reverse complement strand
AAATCACCTTTATCAAGATTTGGCTTTTCAAGAATATCACGGAAAATATCAAGAGCTGTCTTTGCAATACGGTTAACCTCAATGACAGTGTTGCGTTTTTCAACTATCATTTCAATCTGCTTTTCAAGGCCTTCAATTTTCTGAAGAAGCTCCTCTTCTATTTCCTCATAGGTTTCTTCTATAATATCACGGTTAGAACCTTGATTTTTCATAAGTTCTCTGATTTTCTGCTTCTGAGTAGCTTTAAGCTCTTCTCTTGTTTTTGCTAACTCCACTTCGAGATTAGCAACTGTATCAGCAGATTTTTCCATCATCTCAGGTTCATCCTTAATTGCTTTTTCAAGCTCGGCAATCATTGCATCGGCGTTCATCATAACACGCTCGATGTATTTTTTTATAAGTGTATCAAGCAAATCAATGCGTGTATGATGAGAAGTGCAGCCTTTCAGACCTCGCTTATGATACGAGCCGCAAACATAAGCAGGAGCTAAATCAGGTCTGCTCATAGAAAACATGGGACTGTTACAATCACCGCAGAAAAGAAAACCTGAATAAGTAGTATCGTATTTTTTTACACCACGGTAATTTGACCTTGTTCTTGCCTTCAGATTCTGCTGTGCCTTCATAAACTCTTTTACGTCAACAATAGGTGTATGATGATTTTCAAAAACTATATTTTCCTCTTCATCAAGCTTTTTGTCGGGTCCGTTGATTTTTGTTCGTGTATATTTCCTCTGTCGGAGAGTGCCGATATAAAAATCATTTCGCAAAATACCGTTAATAGACGGTACAGCCCATACATTGCTTGCTTTAATCTTGATTTCCTTTTCTATTTTACGAAGCTGAGCATCCTTTTCTTTTCGCTCCTTTTCAATCATACGAGGAGTAGGAATGTTTTGTTCAGTAAGATAGTTTGCAATCTTCTTATAACCCCAACCGTCATTATAAAGCTCAAAGATTTTTCTGACTACTGCAGCAGCACTTTCATCTACTTCAAAAACCATATTCTTGGTATCAACAATATAGTAACCGTAGGGTACTGCACAAATCCAATTGCCACTATTCTGACGGATTTCAACAACCCTCTTAACCTTTTTGGAAGCAACAGTAACAGGCATTTCATTAAGAAGGAATCGCACCTGAATATTATTCCAATCGTCATAAGTCGGATAATCAATACCGTCACTTACTGAAATAATACGTACGCCTGCGTCACGCAAATCCTCAAGCTCAACAAGGCCTCTGCTGTTACGACGGGAAAAACGAGAAAAATCCTTAATCATAAGAATATCATAATAACCATCCATCAAACGAGGACGCATTAACTGATAGTTTTCTCTCTGCTCAAAGGTATATCCGCTTCGGTCACGGTCTTCATAATAATCAACCTCTGCATCAGGAAATGTCTGCTTGATATATGCTTTAATAATTCTTCGCTGATTTTCGATAGAGGTATTGTCTCTGTCTTTTTCTGTATCAACGGAAATTCGCAAATATGCTGCTATTCTTTTTACGCTCAAATTTTCACCACCAATGTTATATTTTTATGTTCACGATTTTACGAACAACATTGTAACACACAATGCTGTTCGTTTCAACCGTTAAAAGGAAATAATTTTTAAATAACTGCTGGAAGTTATTACATAAGTTCGGAAGTCTTATGTATCCGGCAGAAATAAATTCTGCCTTCGGATTGAGACTTATCTGTCTCTTTCCATCGCACGTCTGACATTTCTCTTGGCTATAACCTGCTTGTTGTGAATCAACAGCTCTTTTGTTAAATCCACGAGATTACCTCTGCCGGAAAGAAATACACAGACCTTATAACCTTTTCTGCTCCATTCGCCATACTGAGGCTTAAGAGCCTGTCGGAATTCTGTATTTTCTTTCTCTTCGTTAGTTAACCAATAGTAGACAATGCGGTCTTTTTCGGAGACTTCCATTTCCATTAAAACAATATACCTACCTTTCCTTACGTTATTTTTATTATTTCCAAATTATTACATCTTAAACCGTTAGGCTCATCTGTCCGTTTTGCGAATAGGAGTGTTTGGTTTTCTATAACGAGCCTGACGGTTTACTCTTTCGGTTTCTTTTGCTTTGACTACAAGAGAGTCAATCTGCTCATCACCGAAGATTTTACGGAGCAATTTATAGTTCTGAACATCTCTGTTAAGCCTTTCATTCTGTTCAGTTAAGGTGCGATTTTCAGCCAATATTTGCCCTGCATTGACCTTATCAGCCTTGCCCCATAGTTTTATACTGTTGAGCTGATTCTGCAGCTCAAAACACTTTCTTACTGCTATCTTTGCAAGATCAAGAAGCTTTCTGAAAAGAGGCTCAACCACTTTTGTTTTATATGCTTTTGCCGTCATAAGCGGCGGCGGTTCAGGTAATTTAAACTCGTCAGTATCATAAAAATCTTCTGTTATCTCGCTTATATCTGAATTAAACTGCATTAGAGCTTCTGCTTTTTCGGTCAGTTCTTCAACCTTTAAATTCAGTTTTTCAGTTTCTGCTGTGAGCTTTTCGACTTCTTCAGAACGCATTTTCTTTTCATAATCATAGACGGATAGATGTTTTTCATGGGTGCCTTTCTGCTCCCATTCAACACCGTATCGTTCCATTACTTTTGCAAGCTCCGCCTTTTCAGACTCTACCCAAAGGCTCCATTCAGTTTCGTGTTTTGATTTGCCGATGAAGCCTTGATTACACAGTGCCTGTTTTAGTGATACTCTCGTATCAAGACCACGCTTACTGCTTGTAGTGAACGGTATAAAATCGATATGCAGATGCGGTGTCGCTTCGTCCATATGAAGGTGAGCAGAAAAAACTTTCAGGTAAGGATTCCGTTTTTGAAAATCCTGATAATACTCATCAAGTATTCTTTCGGCAAGTTCACCGTCGGAAGTTTTTGCGTTCATATTATCACAGTTACCGACTTGGATAATAATCTCATGAAACGGTTTTTCCTGCTTACCTGAGCGTATTTTCTCATAGTAGTTTTCTATTTTTCTGTCGGCACGTTTTTGTTTTTGGTTGTATCTTTGAAGTGCTTCATCAAACAGTTGATGGTACACATCTTTGATTTTTTCATTGCAGTATTCGGTGTTCAGAGGAGTTCTTCCGGGGTCTGTATTCTTTGCATTGAACTCTCTGCTGTTGTGTTTTACCGAACCTTTGCCTACGCATATACTGATTGTTCGTCTTATAGAATCACCTTTCCTTTACTTTTATAATCTACAAACCTTATAAAAAGTTCTGTTACTCTTGTCAAGAGTAACGCAAAAGCACTTTTGACATCCGGAAGGCTATCAAAAGATGCTATTGCGCTCTCCGAGGGGATTATAGGGCTTTGCCCTGCAATTTGCGAATTGCTACCCAACAGGGCTGTTTTTGTAAAACCACCCTGTACCCCGTAAAACTTTTCACTCACCATTTATGAGCCATACAGATTATTCATAAACGGTGATGCTGTCGCCTCTATGCCAATGAAGCCTCTCACTCTGCGATGCTCTCTGTTGTAAACATTGTTACTGCTTTTAATACCGTACTTGTTTTCATTGGCAATCAGAAAGTCACTCAGGCTTCTTGAACTCATAGGCGACAGAGCGTTTTCTTCGCACCACAGCTTGTAAATCTCATACAATTCCTTTGAGGTTACGCTCTTATCCTCTGCAAATACAAAGTATCCGTCCGACTCCATAAATTCAACTGCATTGACATTATTACGCTTGACGGTCTCACGGTTGCTTATTGCCCGTTCACTTTCTGTAAACTGAAAGTTGTTCGAGAGTAATCTCTGCAAACCTTCAAATGCCCACAGGAATATACCTTCGATTTCCTCACGCATTTTATCTGCTATATGAGGGTCATCAATTCTCTCTGCGTTTTTGTCCTTGGTTGTCAGTACAAGCTGACGCCTGAAAAAGCCGTCGCTTTTATTAAACGGATACTTTGTTTTCGCAGAAGATAAGTCTGTAACATCAAAAGAATTGTATGAGATTTACAAGCTTTGGTGCGAAGAAAATGCTCTGTCGCCTATGAGTTCAAGAAGTCTGAGCGACTTTCTGATTGCCAATGAAAACAAGTACGGTATT
>JAZQUF010000042.1:0-53820 GCA_045631165.1 Acutalibacteraceae bacterium | reverse complement strand
ATTCGGTCAGATTCCGTGAGGGCGGCTCAATTGAGAGTCTTTATGATAAAGAGCTTTGCCGTGAGTGGGTAAAGGGTGACTTCAATAAGCTTAAGATTTACACCGACAACCCCGGCAACTACGACGCCTGGGATATACTCCCCAACTATAAGGACAAGCAGATTGAAGTCAAAGTAAAAACTCCACTTCATCTTGTAGAAAAAGACGGCGAGTGTGCCACCTTTGAAACAATACTTGCAACTGAAAAGTCCGAGTGGAAGATGCTTATCCGCCTCTTCAGAAGAAGCAGAGGCATCGAGGTTGAAAACATTGTCAACTGGCAGGAAAAACACAAGCTTGCAAAGGCACAATTCTCCTGCAATGTACTCACTCGTAAAGCTATCTGCGATGTCAGTGCAGGCTTTATCGAGCGTGAAACCCACCGTAACACCACCTGGCAGCAGGCTCGTTTCGAGTGCTGTCACCACAAATGGTGCGACCTCAGCGAAACCGGTGGCGGTATCGCTATAATCAATGACGGAAAGTACGGCTCGTCCTTTGAAGAAAACACAATCGGTCTGTCTCTGCTTCGTGCCACTATAAGACCTGATGTCACTTCGGATATGGGATTGCACAACTTCTGCTATATGATTATGCCTCACAGCGGTGATGCTGTATCAGCAAAAATCAACAGCATTGCTTTCCAATACAATGTTCCTCTTATAAAGAGCGATTGCGAATGGACTCTGCCCACCTTTGAGCCTTTATATCTTCAGGCAGCCAAGAAGAGCGAAGACGACACTATGACAGTTATCAGACTAAGTGAGCAGAATGGCTCAAGAGGTCAGATTAAGCTTGACAAAAAGGTTAAGATACTAAATATGCTTGAGGAGATTACAGGTGAAACCGACATCATTGAATACTCCCCATTTGAGATTATCACAATAGGTATATAACAACTTTTCAGATGCCCTGACAATCAGTCAGGGCTATTTTTTTAAGGCTCATTCTATTTTCAACCGAAAATTATAAACAGTAGTTGAAAAAAATATGAATTAATGGTATAATGAAATGTATTTTTATGGAGGTGCGATTATGAAAAACAATATAAATGAAAATTTCAAAGAAAAATCAACCGACAAATCTGATAAAAAAGGAATTTGGCTTATAGTAGTCCTCTCTGTTATTCTGCTTGTTCTGATTGTCAATTCAGTAAAAATACAGTTGGATATAAAAGACGGAGCATATTACGATACAACAACTACAGAAAGCACTGCACAGGTTGTTCCTCCTGTCACAGAGTCCACTGCTCCCACAACAACCGCACCGGAGCCCACGGCTCCCACAACCTCCGGGCCCGATACAATTCAGCCTACAGAGACAACTCTTCCCGTAGAAATGACAAATCAGGAAATTCTTGATATTATCACTAACGGCATAAACACCCTGAAAAGTCCTACTGCATCCTTTGTGGGTCATAAGGTGCAGGTTCTCGATATGGAGCTGACCGAGTGCAGCGCCCCCGCATTTACAAACATCATAAACAAAATATTGAATATGTTTATTGAAACCGAGATTTATGATTTCGATTTCACAAACGGTAAGGGATATGACCCCGAAAACAAGGTAGAAACCACCACAATGGATACCTTCCCTCCCGAAGGCAAAAACTTTTCTCTCACCATCGACGGTGTCGCTGAGGCAACCAAGGAGGTGCAGGGTGAAAACACAGTTTACAAGGTGAAGCTGAAGCCTGAAAAGAGCACTAAGGATAACCCGAAAACCCTCTGGCACGAAAATGCCTGCGACACTCTGGACCTGTCAACCTTCAATATGCCTATGGGTGAAATCACAAGAGCTGACCTTGAATATCCCGGCGCAACAGTCGGCATCACCCTTGACAAGGACGGCAAGGTAGTCGGATATTATGAAAGACTTGATATTATAGGTTCAGGCGAGGCGGCAGCAGTCGGAATGTCAGGCGGCGGTACAGTTGTCGGATACATCGACGAATCCTGGACTATCGAGTGGAAATAAAAATATTGAATATTAATCGAATATTCACAAAACCACAAAGCACAGTTGACACCTTTAGTGTAAAAATGCTATTATAGAAAAGATAAGACATATTTTTTCTCGAGGAGAACCGAAATTAACAAAAAAAGAGAGGTAATAAGCTATGGCAATGTCAGATATCGGCGTAATGTTAGGTAATATGGTTTTCAAGGGAGTTAACCACTTTACTTCCATTCCCGTAGAAATTCAGGAAAAGATCCTTATGCAGATTATGGAGGAAAACAAGGATACAGAATACGGCAAAAAAATCGGATTCGATAAGGTTCATTCTGTTGAAGATTTCCAGAAAATTGTTCCTCTTTCAAACTACGATACATACTCAGATTATGTTGACCGTATGCTTGAGGGTGAAGAAAATCTTATGATGGCAAGAAAGTGCAAGAGATATTGTACTTCTTCAGGCTCAGTAGGAAAGCCCAAGGTGCTTCCCAAATCAGGCAAGGACCTCTGGAATATGCAGTGTATGGGCTTTGCGGCTACTCCCGCCTGTGCTCAGAGATGGTTCAAAGCTCAGGGAAAGAAGTTCCCCAAGCAGATCGGTCCTGTTGCAATTATCCTTACAGGTCATAAGATGAAGGACGGTAAAATGGGCAACGGTGCAGGCCAGGTACCCTTTACATACCTCAAGCCTATTTCAAAGTTCTTTATGACAACTCCCAATGACTTTATGTATCCCGAAAATGAAGATGCAGTTGATTCAGCATATTTCCACCTTCGTTTCGCTCTCGAGAGAAGAGATGTAACCTTCCTCGGCTCAATGGTTGTTACTCTTCTTACAACAATGTTTGACTATCTCGAAGCCAACTGGGAAATGATGTGCAACGATATCGAAAAGGGTATTATTGATCCCGGCGTAAAGTGTCCTCCCGAGCTTCGTGCTAAATGGGAAAAGAAGTTCAAGCCCAATCCAAAGAGAGCTGCTGAAATCCGCAAGGAATGTGCTAAGGGCTTTGACGATCCTATAGCTAAGAGAATTTGGCCCGATTTCGTATGGTCATACGGTATGGTAGGCTCAAATCTTCAGTTCTATGTTGATAAGCTTCGTAAGCACATCGGCGACGCTCCCATTCACAATATGGGTTATGCCGCTGCAGAAGGCTATATGGCTATGCCTGTTGAGCTTGACGTAAACGACTATGTACTTCTCCCCCGTTCACTCTTCTTCGAATTCATCCCTGTTGATGATCCCAACTGTGAGAGACCTCTCACAATCGGTGAAGTTGAAGTGGGCAAGGATTACGAGCTTGTTGTAACAAACTTCTCAGGTCTTTACCGTTATCAGATTGAAGACGTTGTAAGAGTAACAGGTTACTTCAATAAAACTCCCAAGGTTGAGTTCCTCTACAGAAACAACCTTGCAATGAACATCGCTAATGAAAAGACAACAACTCAGATGGTTGACTGGGCTGCTCTTGAAACACAGAAGAAGCTCGGCATCACCTTCAAGGGTTATAGCTTCTATTCAGATACAGACAACGACCCTGTACGCTATATGCTTCTTGCAGAGCCCGAGGGAGATGTTTCAAAGGATATGATCCCCGAAATCGAAAAGGTTCTCGACGAAATGCTCAACGAAAGCAACGAAAAATACTTCAAGTACCGCCGTTGGGGTATGATCGGTGAACCTAAAGTAGTTCTCCTTAAGAAAGACACCTATGCTGACTACAGAGAAATGCTCAAGAAACAGGGCAAGGTACTCAATCAGATCAAACCCGTAACAGTTATCAACACAGATGAAAGAAAAGAATTCTTCTTCTCACATCTTGATGACTGATAAGATGCATATCCAGAAGATATTAGATGAAGCGAGGTAAAAAATATGGCAGGTTTTTCAGATATCGGTGTATTTCTTGGTTACGCTGAATGGGCAAAGGTAGACTATTACACCTCACGTCCTATGGAAACTCAGGAAAGAATACTCAAAAGCATACTCAAAAAGAATAAGGATACAGAATACGGCAAGAAAATAGGCTTTGACGGTATCACTTCAATCAAGGAATATCAAGAAAAAGTTCCCTTCTCAAACTACGATACATATTCAGACTATGTTGACCGTATGGTTGCAGGTGAAAAGAACCTTATGATGAAGGCTCACAACATCCGTTACTGCTCATCATCAGGCTCAGTAGGCAAGCCTAAGATTCTCCCCAGAAGTGCAACAGACCTGTGGATTATGCAGTGTATGGGCTTCTCAGGCACACCCGGCTGTGCTTCAAAATGGTTCAGAAAGAACGGAATGAAGTTCCCGAAACAGGTCGGACCCGTCGTTATGATTCTCACAGGCCACAAAATGGCTGACGGTAAGATGTCAAACGGCGCAGGTCAGGTTCCCCTTACCTATCTTAAGCCTATCTCAAAGTTCTTTATGACTACTCCCAATGATTTTATGTATCCCGAAAATGAGGATGCTGTAAACTCAACATATTTCCACCTTCGTTTCGCTCTCGAAAGAAGAGACCTTACCTATCTCGGCTCAATGGTTGTAACTATGCTTACATCTATGTTTGACTTTCTTGAAGCAAACTGGGAAATGGTATGTAAGGATATCGAGCTCGGCACTATTGACCCGAGCATCAAGTGTCCCGACGAGCTTCGTGCCAAGTGGGAAAAGAAGCTTAAGCCCAATCCCAAGAGAGCTGCTGAACTCAGAGCTGAATTTGAAAAAGGCTTTGATACACCTATCGCCAAGAGAATATGGCCCGGCTTTGCATGGGCGTATGGTATGGTAAGCTCAAACCTCGAGTTCTATGTTCAGAGACTCCGCAAGCACATCGGCGATGCTCCCATTCACAGCATGGGTTATGCAGCTGCTGAAGGCTATATGGCTATCCCCTGTGAGCTTAACGCTCAGGACTGCGTGCTTCTTCCTCAGTCAGTATTCTTCGAGTTCATTCCTATGGATGACCCCGACTGCGAGAGACCTCTGACAATGGACGAGGTTGAAGTGGGTAAGGATTACGAGCTTGTTGTTACAAACCGTTCAGGTCTTTACAGATACAGAATCGAAGACGTTGTACGTATCACAGGTTACTACAAAAAGGCTCCCAAGATGCAGTTCCTTTACAGAAACAATCTTGCAATGAACATTGCCAACGAAAAGACAACTACTCAGATGGTTGACTGGGCTGCTGCAGAGCTTCAGAGAGAAGCAGGTGTAACCTTCAAGGGCTACAGCTACTATCCCGACCACGACCACGATCCCGTACGCTATATGCTTCTTGTTGAGGCAGACAACGAAATCAGCAAGGATAAGCTTCCTGAGCTCTCAAAGATTCTTGATGAAAAACTCAACGAGTCTAACGAAAAGTACTTCAAGTACCGTCGTTGGGGTATGCTTGCAGAGCCTGAGGTTGTTCTTCTTAAGGACGGCACCTATGCTGACTACAGAGAGTATCTCAAGAAGCAGGGCCGAGTTCTCAATCAGATCAAGCCTGTAACTGTAATCAATACAGACGAGAGAAAAGAGTTCTTCTTAAGCCATATTGATAAATAAGAAGCAGTAAAGTTCTTTGGTTACTTTCTTTCAAGAAAGTAACGCCCCGCGGCGAGCGAGGAAAAATAAAAAAGTAAAGGCAGTCCGCAGAGGGCTGCCTTTTGTATTAGTATAACAATTATGCTTCTGTTACATTTTCTGTTACTTTTTTATTTCCGTACACTTTCAGCGCCGACGATATAGTTAGTGATACGATAACCACAACAACCGCTAAAGCAATAAGCGCATAGAGTGTCTCAATGTCAAATACATACATAGCACTGAACAATCCGTTACTCTGTGCATTGATTAAAGCTATGGGTAATGCAATGTTCACAAGAGTAATTAATGCCGTCTTCTCAATACCGACGGACTTGATTCTGTAGGCAAAAAGTAGCATAAACACCGTAAATGTCACACAGAAAACGATAAAAGGAAACACCATGTGTTCACTGATTTTTGACACATCGTATAAAAACCCTGCCGCAGTTTTGCCTATTATGTATTTAAGAGTGTTTACGGATCTCGGTAAAATAAGCATGGGAAGATACAGACAAAGCAGAGAATATATTGATATATACCAACGTATAAGTTTTTCTTTGTGTTTCATACAAAATTCCTCCTTTTAATTAATCGAGAGAGCAATTTATCAGTCGCTTAAAGGGTTGTATACTCTCTGGTATTTGTAGAGCAGTTCGCCCAATTCCTCTGAGGACATATCGCCTATATCAGACATTGTATATTCTGACAAATCAAGATCAATATCCTCCGTGGCGGTGAAAAATAATTTTGGTGAAGAAATGGCGGCACTTATTACAAACAACAGTGCAACAGCCGTTACAATCGCAAAAACCTTCTTCATAGCTTTTTCTCCTTTCCCGGGATTTTTTTGCCTTGCCGGCAATTATATTTTAACATGATTTATATAAGAAATCACGCAAGTACTCGTTGCAAGCGACGACACAAACTGTTGCAAGGATGTTTTTTCGTGCTGATTTCTAAAAATTATTCATTTTAGTGAAGACGAAGAGGTGAAAAGCGGCTCCGTCGCCGAATTTTATTCGGCGCAAGGGCGCCCGTCGGGCGCCCTCGGAAAGCACCGTCAGGTGCTTTCACGGAGCCCCGACCTGCCGTAAACCGACACTTAATATAAAACACGGCATATACTTAGATTTTACCGCTTTAAATTGCACTGTTTCAGTTGACAATTAAAACTTGTAGTGATATAATTACTTAATTGATTTTTATAATGCAGACTTATACTCTAAAAGGAGTAGGATAATGAAACTCACAGGTTCACAAATTGTTATAGAAACCCTGATAGAACAAGGCGTTACCGATGTTTTCGGATACCCCGGCGGTCAGGTGCTGAATATCTATGACGAGCTTTACAAGGCACAGGACAGAATTAATCACGTCCTCACTGCTCACGAGCAGGGTGCTTCTCACGCTGCCGACGGCTATGCAAGAGCAACCGGCAAGGTCGGTGTGGTTATCGCAACCTCCGGCCCGGGTGCCACTAACCTTGTAACAGGCATCGCTACTGCAATGCTTGACTCAGTGCCGATGGTAGCCATCACCGGTAACGTACCCACAACCCTTATCGGTAAAGACTCATTCCAGGAGATAGACATCACAGGCGTAACTCTTCCTATTACAAAGCACAATTACTTTGTAAATGATATAAACGACCTGGCTGATACTATCAGAGAGGCTTTCCGTATTGCAAAAAGCGGCAGACCGGGTCCTGTACTCGTCGATATTCCAAAGGATATCCAGTTAGCTTTTGCAGAATATGAAAAGGCTGAAGTGGTGGAAGCATTCCCCGACAAAAAAGCTAAAGACAAATACATAGAAAAAGCAGTAGAGCTTATCAATGAAAGTCAGCGCCCCTATATCTATATCGGTGGTGGTGTACTCGGCAGAGATATCGCTGATGAAGTTATCGCTTTTGCAGAGAAAATCGGCGGTTATATCGGCTCAACCTTTATGGGACTTTCAGCGATTCCTACAGAAACTGAGAGATTCCTCGGAATGCAGGGTATGCATGGTCACTATGCTTCATCAATGGCTAATAAAGAAGCCGACCTTGTAATCGGTATCGGTGTCCGCTTCAGCGACAGAGCTACAGGTAACACTGCAAAATATGTCAAGAAAACTCAGTTTATTCAGCTTGATGTTGATATATCAGAGCTTGGCAAAAATATCGGCATTGATGTTGGTGTACACGGCGACCTCAAGGATTCACTTAAAAGAATCTGTGCTCTCGCAGAAAAAAATGACAGACCCGAATGGAAAAGAACTGTTGAAAATCTCATAGCTGATGAAAAGGCAATTGCCGAAGAAGCTGAAAAGAAAGCAACTGCAAAGATAACACCCAAGCAGATTATGGATATCATCAACGAGATAAAGCTTGACAGCACAGTTGTTGCTACAGACGTCGGTCAGCATCAGATGTGGGCTGCACAGTATCTTAAGTTCAAGCAGAACAGAACCTTTGCTTCAAGCGGTGGTCTCGGCACTATGGGTTACGGTATGGGTGCTGCTATCGGAGCCGCATTCGGCAGCAAGGAAAGATCAGTACTCATCACAGGAGACGGTTCATTCGGTATGAATCTTAATGAGCTTGCAACAGCAGTCACATATAACGTACCTGTTACAATTGTACTTCTCAACAATGGAGTACTCGGTATGGTAAGACAGTGGCAGACACTCTTCTTCGGTGAGAGATATTCAAATACAGTCCTCGGCAGAAAGACAGACTTTTCTAAACTTGCAGATGCCTTTGGTGCCGAGAGCTTCACAGCAGATAATCCCGAAAACTTCAGGGATGCCTTCGCTAAAGCTTCCGAATGCAACGGACCCTGTCTTATTGAGGTGCTTATAGATAAGGATGAATTCGTTCTTCCTATGCTTCCTCCCGGTGGCTCAATTGACGATATCATCGTTTCAAAAGAAAGGGGAAAGTGATATGAAAAAATTCGTTATAGCTGTCCTCGTTGATAACAAGCCCGGTGTACTTATGAGAGTAACAAGTATGTTCACCAGAAGAGGCTTCAATATCGATGCTCTTACGGTTAGTACTATCGAAGACCCCAACTACTCACGAATCACCATTACAATTACAGGTGATGAGAACACAAAGAATCAATTTGTAAGTCAGATGAAAAAGCTCTACAACGTCAAAAAGGTTCAGGTGCTTGATGATGAGATGACAGTCAAAAGAGAGCTTATGCTTATCAAGGTAAAAACTTCACCTGAAACCAGAGCAGAGATTATGGCTGCGGCAGAAATCTACCGTGCTAAAATCATCGACTATCAGGCGGATGTTATGAGTGTTGAGCTTACAGGCGAGCCCTTGAAGCTTGATGCATTCATCAAAATTATGATGCCTCTCGGTATTCTCGAGATGTGTCGTACAGGTATTGTTGCTATCGAAAGAGGCACAAACACAATGTTAAATCAGGAATAAATTTATTCAGATAAAAGGAGATTTTTATTATGCAGAATATTTACTATCAGCAGGATTGTAATCTTGCTAAGCTCAACGGCAAAACAGTTGCTATCATCGGTTACGGCTCACAGGGTCATGCTCATGCACTTAACCTTAAGGATTCAGGTGTAGATGTTATTGTTGGTCTTTACGAAGGCTCAAAGAGCTGGGCTAAGGCTGAGGCACAGGGTCTTAAGGTTATGACAGCTGCTGAAGCTGCTAAAAACGCTGATATGATTATGATTCTTATCAACGACGAAAAGCAGGCAAAACTTTACAAGGAAAGCATCGAGCCCAACCTCACAGAAGGCAAGACTCTTGCATTCGCTCACGGCTTCAACATTCACTTCGGTTGCATTAAGCCTCCCAAAAACGTAAACGTTGTAATGATCGCTCCCAAGGGCCCCGGTCACACAGTAAGAAGCGAATATCAGGTTGGTAAGGGTGTACCCTGTCTTGTAGCTATCGAGCAGGACGCTACAGGCGACGCTCTTGAAATCGCGCTTGCATACGCTCTCGGTATCGGCGGCGCTCGTGCAGGTGTTCTTGAAACAACATTCAGAACAGAAACAGAAACAGACCTTTTCGGTGAACAGGCTGTTCTTTGCGGTGGTGTTTGTGCACTTATGCAGGCAGGCTTCGAAACACTTACAGAAGCCGGTTACGACCCCAGAAACGCTTACTTCGAGTGTATCCACGAAATGAAGCTCATCGTTGACCTTATCTATCAGAGCGGTTTCGAAGGTATGAGATATTCAATTTCAAATACTGCTGAATACGGTGACTACATCACAGGACCCAAAATCATCACAGATGAAACTAAGAAGGCTATGAAGATCGTTCTTAAGAATATCCAGGATGGTACATTTGCTAAGGACTTCCTTCTTGATATGTCAGATGCAGGCTCACAGGTACACTTCGGTGCTATGAGAAAGATTGCTGCTGAACATCCTTCAGAGGTTGTAGGTAAGGAAATCAGAAAGCTCTATTCATGGAGCGATGAGGATAAGCTCATCAATAACTGATTTTATAGTCAAGAGGCTGCTGTGCATTTGTGCAGCAGCCTTTAATGAATTGTCGGAGACAATTCATTTCATGAAGCGATAGCTTCAATTCATGGCTATGCCAATTCATGACCATATGGTCAATTCATGCCGTAGGCAATTCATTCAAAACTATATTGTTACAAAGGTCTTTATATGAAAGAAAATCTGTTAGTTGATTTGTCAAGAAAATTCGCTGTTGATATTATCAAGCTTTATGATTCAATCAGGGAAACAAAAAAGCATACAGTAATCATCAATCAGCTTATTCGTTGTGGTACAAGCATAGGTGCAAACATCCACGAGGGTAATTATGCCGCAAGTCGGGCTGACTTTATAAATAAGTTTCAGATTGCACTCAAAGAATGCTATGAAACTGAATATTGGCTCAATATAATGAAAGATGCAGGTATAATAGATGAAGTTACTTATAATGAATTTTTTTCTAAATGCAGTAAGCTGAGAAAGCTTTTAAGTACATCTTTAAAGACAGCTAAAGATAATGGATAAGCTTTTAAATGAATTGCCTTCGGCATGAATTGGCATAGCCATGAATTGACCGAGGTCATGAATTGAATTGGCTACGCCAATTCATTATATAAGGAGGAAACCCCAATGATCAAAGATACAATCGTAGACGGCTTTCACAATGCCCCTCACCGCAGTCTTTATCACGCTTGCGGTCTTACAAAAGAAGAGCAGTCAAGACCTCTTATCGGTATTGTAAGCTCATTTAACGAAATCGTACCCGGCCACGTAAACCTTGACAAAATCACTCAGGCTGTAAAGCTCGGCGTTGCTATGGCAGGCGGTACTCCTATCGTTTTCCCTGCTATTACAGTCTGTGACGGTATTGCTATGGGTCACGTAGGTATGAAATATTCACTCGTAACAAGAGATCTCATTGCGGACTCAACTGAAGCTATGGTTATGGCTCATGGCTTTGACGGTCTTGTTATGATTCCCAACTGCGACAAAAACGTGCCCGGCCTTCTTATGGCTGCTGCAAGACTTAATATTCCCACCATTTTCGTCTCAGGCGGTCCTATGCTTGCAGGTCGTGTCAACGGCAAAAAGACAAGCCTTTCAAGTATGTTTGAGGCTGTAGGTGCTTATAAAGCAGGTAAAATCGACGAAAAACAGCTTCAGATCTGCGAAGAGGATACTTGTCCTACTTGCGGTTCATGCTCAGGTATGTATACAGCCAACTCAATGAACTGCCTTACAGAAGTGCTCGGTATGGGTCTTCAGGGCAACGGCACAATTCCTGCCGTATATTCAAAGAGAATTGAGCTTGCAAAGCATGCAGGTATGCAGATTATGGATCTCGTAGAAAAGAATATCCGTCCTCGTGATATTATGACAAAGGCCGCTCTTAAAAATGCAGTTACTGCTGATATGGCTCTCGGATGCAGCACCAACAGTATGCTTCATCTTCCTGCTATTGCAAATGAATGCGGTATCGAGTGGAATCTCGAGGATGCTAATGCTATCAGCGAGAAGACGCCTAACCTCTGCCATCTCGCTCCCGCAGGTCCTACATATATGGAAGACCTCAATGAAGCAGGCGGTGTTTATGCAGTGCTCAAGCAGATTGCAGATATCGGACTTCTCGATACAAGCGTTATGACCTGCACCGGTAAGACTCTCGGCGAAAATATCGCAAATGCTGTCAATAAAGACGAAAGCGTTATCAGACCCGTCTCAAACCCCTATTCATCAACAGGCGGTATCGCAGTACTTAAAGGCAACCTTGCACCCGACGGCTGTGTTGTAAAGAGAAGTGCAGTTGCTCCCGAAATGCTCGTACACGAAGGCCCTGCAAAGGTATTCGACAGCGAAGAAGAGTGTATCGCAGCTATCTATGGTGGTAAGATTGTAAAAGGTGACGTTGTTGTTATCCGTTACGAAGGTCCCGCAGGTGGTCCCGGTATGAGAGAGATGCTCTCCCCCACCTCTGCTATTGCAGGTATGGGTCTTGATAAGGATGTTGCTCTTATTACAGACGGTCGTTTCTCAGGTGCTACAAGAGGCGCTTCTATCGGCCACGTTTCACCCGAGGCTGTAAGAGGTGGTATCATCGCTTATGTGCAGGACGGCGACATCATTTCAATCAATATCCCCGAATATAAGATTGAGCTCAAGGTAAGCGATGAAGTAATTGCTGAGCGCAAGGCAAACACCGAGCTCAGAATCAAGAAAGATATCAAGGGCTGTCTTGCAAGATACAGCACAATGGTATCATCTGCCGATAAGGGCGCTATAATCAATAAATTTTAAAGAGTGATAAAAATGGATTTAAAACTTTTATCCTGCCGTATTTCAGTGCTGAGTGTATTCAGAGGTATCCTCGACAAAAAAGAAATGAAGACTTTCCTCGACTTTCTTAAAGCTGAGGAACTTTGTGAGAAGCTGAGCTTTTACGGCGAATTCATAAACTCTCTCGGTATTCATGCAGGCTCATTCTCTGCCTTTTTAGAGAAAGCCGTATGTGAGGATGAGAATATCTACATTAAGTCAGTGGCTAAGAATAAAGAAGTTTCATCCTCAATCAAAGCCAATGCAGAAAAAGAGCTCGGGCTTTTCTCGGAGCTTACAGAGATTACACCTGCGAATCTTTTCGAGGGTATTTCTTATGACGGCTACATACCCGAATTTGAAAATGAAAAGGTTGATTTTTCGGCAGTGTACAAAGAGAGACTCAGCCACATCGAGCGCTATGGTTACGGCATTTTTGCTACTGCAGGTATGTTCAGGGTGGAAAACGGCGAGATAGTTGCTGTTGAGGCTGCTGATGATATTTCAACTGATATCTTTATCGGTTATGAAAAAGAAAGACAGCAGGTTATGGATAATACCGAGGCTCTCACATTGGGCAAATCAGCACAGAATGTGCTTCTTTGCGGCGATGCAGGTACAGGTAAGTCTTCAACTGTAAAGGCAGTTGCAAACGCTTATTTCGATAAGGGCGTAAGACTTATTGAACTCAGAAAAGATCAGCTTTTCTCCCTTTCACACGTTATGGGCAGAATTGCTGACAACCCGCTTAAGTTTATTATCTTCATAGATGACCTTTCTTTCAATAAGAATGATGACTGCTTCAGTATGCTCAAGGCGGCTCTTGAAGGCTCAGCAAGCGCCAAGGCGTCCAATGCCGTTATTTATGCCACAAGCAACCGCAGACATATTGTAAAGGAACGCTTCTCCGAAAGAGGCCACGAGGACGATATTCACCACAGTGACACAGTTCAGGAGCTTCTTTCACTGTCAGACCGCTTTGGGCTTGTAGTTTACTTCTCGAAGCCCAACAAGATACTTTATCTTGATATTGTCCATGAGCTTGCTAAGAGAGAAAAGCTCCGTATAGATGAAAAAGAGCTGGATATAAAGGCTGAGGCTTTTGCACTTGCAAAGGGTAGCCGTTCGCCCAGAGCGGCACAGCAGTTTATAAAAGGGCTGCTGTAAAAAAATAATAACGTGTTTTTGATTACTTTTTCCACGTCAGGAAAAAACTCGATATGCACTCTGCGACCGCGAGAATGAATTGACCTTGCGGTCATAAATTGAAGCTTCGCTTCATGAATTGGCTTACGCCATGAATTGCACCTTCGGTGCATTAAAATATAATCAAAGGAGAAATCACTATGCTTAAGAAAATTTCAACAGACAAAGCGCCTGCTGCCATCGGCCCCTATTCACAGGCTATTATGGCAAACGGTTTCCTTTTCACATCAGGTCAGATTCCCATCAACCCTGCTACAGGCAATGTTGACGCTGAGGGTATCACTGCTCAGGCTGAACAGGTTATGATTAACCTTAAGGCTGTTCTTGAAGAAGCAGGCACAAGCTTTGACAATGTTGTCAAAACAACTTGCTTTATTGCTGATATGGGCGACTTCGCAGCCTTCAACGAGGTTTATGCCAAGTATATCACATCAGCTCCTGCAAGAAGCTGTGTTGCAGTCAAGGCACTTCCCAAGGGCGTGCTTTGCGAAGTTGAAGCTGTTGCTGTGGTATAAGAAAAACTTATAAATTAAGTACCCTTTCTTTTGTGAAAGGGTACTTTTTTATATTGCATTTCTATGTAACAATTATAAATGATTTGATATTAATTGTTTTTTTCGTCTACAAGTGTATATATACTTAATATTTGACGAAAATTAACCAAAGTTTTCATAATAATGCTTCGTATTTTGTTTAATATTAACATCAGGATAATATTGTGTTCTTGTTTTATTCATAATTTCGCATTAATATTTTAATACTGAAACATATTTATTTGGAGAGATATATATGAAGAATTTTGTAAAAGGACACAAGGTTATCTCATGGATAATGATTTGTGTCACATTTATCGTTGTGGGATTTTTCGGAATTTCCCATGGTGTTTATCATCGCTCAGCTATGGCATCAATAGTTGAAATTGCAATGGTTGTAATCGACCGTGAAAAAATCTATGCTGAAGGTCCTGATTATGATGCTAATCTTCAGTCAAAAATGATGAGACGCTCAAACGTTTATAACAAGCCCGACAGTGTAAAAATGGATATCCCCTACTATGACACTTTTGAACACGGAATGCAGATTTTCCGTTTCAACGAAGAGCTTCTGGATGATACCCTTATCATTTACTATCCCGGTGGCGGCTTCATCAATGAGCCTCTTAAATATCATTGGAAAATAATCAACAAGCTTTCTCAGGAAACCGGGCTTCCTGTCTTTATGCCTGTTTATCCCAAGATACCCAATAACACCTGTGAATATGCTTATGAGGTAGTTATGAATTTCTACCTGGATACTGTTGCTGACGATAATATCAAAAAAGTGATATTTATCGGTGACTCCTCAGGCGGTAATATGGCTCTTGTAATGGCTCAGCTTCTCAGGGACGAGCATCCCGATGTGGTTCAGCCCTCAGAGCTTATTCTTCTTTCACCTTGGATGGATCTTTCATCGGATAATGAACAGATAAAGGTTATTGACCCCGTTGATCCTATGCTTGACAACTACGGTCTTGTTGAATTAGGTAAGCTCTGGGCAGGCGAAAGAGATGTCCACGACCCACTTGTAAGTCCTATCTATGGTAGCTTTGAAAATTTGGGCCATATAACAATGTTTGCAGGCACAAGGGACATTCTTTGCCCCGACGAAATAAGATTCTCAGAAATGCTTACAGAGCAAGGAATAGACCACATATTTGTATGTGAAGAAGGTCTTAATCATCCCTATGCACTTTTCCCGATACCTGAAGCAACCGACGCCAGAGAAATAATGGTAAAAGTAATCAACGGTGAGTATTAATCGATAAAGGCTGTTGCAAAAGCAACAGCCTTTTAAAGTTACTTAATATATTGACAAGTTATAAACAATGGTATATAATTAAATCACATTTAATAAGGAGGAATTTACTATGAACGAAGAAAACAAGAACCCCAATATCGTTGATAATCCCGAACCCGATTGGTCACTTCCTATGTTCTGGGAGGATATTACTTTCATAGTTATGCAAATATTAGAATTCTTCAAATCACTTTTCTGATATGAGAATATCTTTCGGCAGTCTTAAAAAGATTGCCGTTTTTCTTTAATAATGTTTCCATATATGATAGACAAATCATCATTTGAGTGATAAAATGATATCAGCATAAATTTTGGAGGAGATAATAATGGAACTTACACAGTCACAACAGAAATCCCTTGAACGTTTTCAGGCTATAGTCAGAAAGAAAACAATATCCGACAGAAACGGAAATATCGACAGAGAGGTGTTCGATTCATTTCTGCCTATGCTCAAGGAAATCTATCCTGATGTTTTCGCAGTAGTAGAAAGTCAGCTTATCAATGAATATGGTATACTTATACGTTGGAAGGGTAAAAACAGCAGTTTGCCACCTGTTGTGCTTATGGCTCACTACGATGTTGTATCCGACAAGGATCAGGACTGGAAGTATCCTGCATTTGAAGCAGAGATACACGACGGCGTTGTTTGGGGCAGAGGCACTATAGACAATAAATGTATCTTCACCGGTGTACTTGAGGGTATGGAAAGACTTATTCTCGGTGGCTTTACGCCTGAAAGAGATATTTATTTCGCCGCAGGCAACAATGAAGAGGTTGCAGGCGACACTATGATAAAAATTGCCGATTGGTTTATTGAAAACAACATCAAACCCTGGTTTGTCCTTGATGAGGGCGGTGCAATTATGACTCAGCTTCCTATGGGTATCAAGCATCCGTTTGCTATGGTTGCAGTATCTGAGAAGGGCTGGGCAACAGTTAAAATTACACTCAAGGGTGAAACAATAGCACACGCTGCAAAATCCACAGGAAAAACACCTGTACCTGTAAAAATGCTCAGAGCAATGGCAAAGCTTGACTCAACACCTATGAAGGCTCAGTTTACACCTGCAGTTGAAGGTATGCTCAAAGCCTTCGCACCTTATGCAGACAAGCCTCTTAATATTGTTCTTGATAAGGTTTCCATCTTGAAGCCCGCTATCAAAAAAGTTATGGAGGGCATTGAAGACGCAGCCGCAATGATAAGAACAACTATCAATCTCATTGGTATAGATGTACCCAACAAGGGCAATCTCCCTGCCGATACAGCAGTTGCAACCTACAGACTCCGCATTGCACCACACGATAATCTTGATGCTGTGCTCGACCATATTAAGAGCGTTGTGGGTGATGAGTTTGAGGTTACAGCCGAGAACATCTCTCATCCCGCTCCCATATCTGACCACACAACAAAATCCTTTGAATATATCAAATCAACTATCAATACTGTATTCCCCGACGTTGGCGTTGCCCCATTTATTCTCAATGCCGCAACAGATGCAAGACATTTCAAGAATGTCTGCAAAGAGGTATACCGTTTCGGTGGATTCAGAATAGATGATGAGCTTTTCAAGTCAGTACACAATGCAAACGAAAGACTTCCCGTTGACGTATTCCTTAAGTCAATAGACTTCTATGTGGAATTTATGAAGGGACTCAAATAAATTTTAAAGCGTACAGCCAGGGCTGTACGCTTATTTTATATGCAAAAACACGGAGCAGCCTGCCCCGTGTTTTATAATTATATTTTACCAGATAACTCTTGTTTCAATTTCTTCCTTGATAAGCTTTATGAAGTCTTCAGCAGCCATTGAGCCCTGGTCTCCGTGTCCGCGTTTTCTGACTGAAACTGTGCCCTCTTCTGCTTCCTTATCACCGATAACAAGCATATAAGGAATCTTTTCGAGCTGAGCTTCACGAAGCTTATAGCCGAGCTTTTCGCTTCTTATATCGATATCAACATCATCAATACCAGCTTCAAGAAGTGCGGCCTTAACTGCATAAGCAGCATCCTGATGACGGTCTGCAATAGGAAGAATACGAACCTTTTCGGGAGCAAGCCATACGGGGAATGCGCCTGCATACTTCTCAATAAGAAGTGCAAGTGTTCTCTCATAGCAACCGATTGATGTTCTGTGGATAATGTAAGGATTCTTCTTTGTACCATCTTTGTCAACATATTCCATACCGAACTTTTCAGCAAGCATCTGATCGATCTGGATTGTGATAAGTGTATCTTCCTTGCCGTGTACATTCTTAATCTGAATGTCAAGCTTGGGTCCGTAGAAAGCAGCCTCACCGATACCGATCTTATAGTTGATGCCAAGATTGTCAAGAATTCTGCCCATCATACCCTGAGCTTCATCCCACTGCTCTTTAGTACCGATATACTTTTCTGTATCAGCAGGATCCCACTGTGAGAAACGGTATGATACATCCTCATAAAGACCGAGAGTCTTAAGCATAAATGTTGTAAGCTCAAGACAGCTCTTGAATTCATCTTCAAGCTGCTCGGGAGTACACATAAGGTGACCCTCTGAAATTGTGAACTGGCGTACACGGATAAGGCCGTGCATTTCGCCTGATGATTCATTTCTGAAAAGTGTTGAGGTTTCACCGAGTCTCATAGGAAGATCTCTGTATGAACGTGCTCTGTTGAGATATGCCTGATACTGGAAGGGACAAGTCATAGGACGAAGTGCGAAAACTTCATCGTCTGTCTCTTCTTCACCCATTACAAACATACCGTCTTTATAGTGATCCCAGTGACCTGAGATTTTGTAAAGGTCGCTCTTTGCCATAAGAGGTGTCTTTGTACGAAGCCATCCTCTCTTCTTCTCTTCGTCTTCTACGAAACGCTGAAGAGTCTGAACTATGTGTGTTCCCTTGGGAAGCATAATGGGAAGACCCTGGCCTATATAGTCAACAGTTGTGAAGATTTCGAGCTCACGACCGAGCTTATTGTGGTCGCGCTTCTTTGCTTCTTCAAGCTGTGCAAGATGTGCTTCAAGGTCAGCAGCCTTTGTGAAAGCTGCGCCGTAGATTCTCTGAAGCATCTTGTTTTTGCTGTCGCCTCTCCAATAAGCACCTGTGCATGAGGTAAGCTTGAAAGCCTTTACACGCCCAGTATCAGGAAGGTGGGGACCTGCGCAAAGCTCTTCAAATTCGCCCTGACGGTAGAAAGAAATCTTCTCACCCTTGTCAGCATGCTCCTTGATAAGCTCAACCTTATATGTTTCGCCGCGGCTTTCCATTAGTGCAATAGCTTCGTCAGCATCCATTTCGAACTGCTCGAGTACGAGACCCTCTTTAACAATCTTCTTCATTTCAGCTTCGATTTTCTCGAGAATTTCGGGAGTGAAGCTTACTTCGCTGTCAAAGTCATAGTAGAAGCCGTTATCTACTGCAGGACCGATAGCGAGCTTTACATCAGGGTAAAGTCTCTTTACAGCCTGAGCGAGGATATGTGAAGTTGTGTGCCAGAATGTCTTCTTAGCTTCATCCTCGTCAAATGTAAGAATTTCAACCTCACAGTCGCTGTCAAGCTTAGTGCGAAGGTCGCAGATTTCACCGTTTACCTTAGCAAGACAAGCAGCCTTGAAAAGGCCTGCACCGAGGCTTTTTGCGATGTTCATTACGCTTGTGCCGTTTTCATATTCTTTTACGACGCCGCCTTTAAGTGTTACGTTAATCATTGTAATACTTCCTTTCAATTAGATATATACAAAAGAAAAAACTCCATCCCAAAGCAGTCCGTCTGCATTGGGATGAAGCGATAATTTACTCCATGGTTCCACCCATATTCCACTTTTATTGTGGCACTCAAAAGCTTTAACGCAGCTATACGGTACACCTTATTTCGGTATACTCTCAGGAGTGGTAGGCTTTGCTTCTGAAACTGCCACACTCACAGCAAATGTGCGACTCTCTGAAAATTCCCTTGAAACAGCCCTCTCCCTCAACGATTTGTTGGGATGTTAACTTTTTCTGTTGCTGAGAATTATTTTAGCACTGAGAGGAAAGTTTGTCAAGTAAATTCCCTTAGAAATAATCCAGATGAAAGCCCTTTGCTTCTATAACAGCCTTAAAATCAAAGAAGTGTGCATATGAGCGCTTGAAAACAAGTAATCTTTTGCCTTTATGGCGCACCTCAAGCAAAGTGCCTGATGCAGTTAAGTTGTTGATACCTCGTTCCTGATCAATTGTGAGACTCTCGATAGGATATCTCTTTCCTCTGTATTCTATCTCCTTGGTGTTGAATTTAAGGGAATGGAGATTGCAGTAAAGCACTATCCCGATAAAGACAAGTGCCGCCACCACAAGAAAAGCAATACCTATAGTTGTCACCTCTGACAGACCGTAATACTGTCCAGTCTTAACTAATGCTACGCCGGGTATAAGCGCTAAAAGCGAATATAGCGTGAGGTGATATCTGGGTCTTAGTTTAAACATTTCTCTTTCTCCTTTTTTATAAATATATTTATCTTCCGAATATATTATGCTCAACACCGTGAAGAGTGAGCTGTTTTACAAATTCATTTGAGTTTTCGTAAGAGCTGTCAAATTCATAGACTTCATTGCCACCTATTATAATTGTTACATAGGTTATGCTCCTGCGTCGGTAGGATTTTATTTCTTCGATATCTCTGTAGTTGTATCCGGTCTCGCCTATATAAAAGCCATTTTCGTCAAAGGTAAGCACAGGGTCTTTACCGCGTATTATTTCGTAGATAGCTAAACCGACTCCGACCAGCATAACCATAGCGCCGAATATGCTGTATATGTCACCTGAAAAAAGAACCACTGCACCGAAAAGAGCGAAGGCACCGTAAATAACGGCATTGCTTTTAGTTGGTCTTTTAAGTTCGTACTTCATATTTTCTCCCTCTTGTTTATGTTGTGATATCATTATAACTCACACAGTTACACTTTTCCATAACGAAAGAAGAAAAATAAACCGCCGTATTTCCACTTTTTCAGCAAAATAGGCGGTAAATATATTATAGCTTATTCTTCAAATGTGCCGTCCTGAATTGCCATAATCTGGTCAATTCTTCTCTGATGTCTGCCACCCTCGAATTCTGTATCAAGGAAAACATCTACCATTTCAAGAGCAAGGCCTGCACCTACAACTCTGCCGCCCATGCAAAGAGCGTTAGCATCATTGTGAAGACGGGTAAACTTCGCACTGAAATAATCACTGCAGCAAGCAGCTCTGATACCCTTGACCTTATTCGCTGCCATCGAAATACCGATACCTGTGCCGCAGCAGAGAATTGCCTTTTCACATTCACCGCTTACAACTGATTTACAGGTTCTGTATGCAATAGCCGCATAGTCAATTGACTCGGGAGTGTATGTGCCGAAGTCCTTGTATTCTATTCCTCTTTCTTCAAGATGTTTTTTGATTTCTTCCTTAAGGTAGTATCCGCCGTGGTCTGCACCTAAAGCTATCATATTTATCTCTCCTTTGAGTTTGTTATGAGTCTATAATATCATAGTTAAGGCAGTTTGTAAAGACAAAAAAAGAGCCGTCACCAAACAGCTCTTTAATTCACAATTAATTATAGCTTCTTGCCATTCGTGCATACCTGAAGTCCTCGTATCCTATATCACCCGATGAGCGGTATATACTGAGTATAAGACCTATGGCAAAATACAGACATATAACCGATGAACCACCGGCACTGATAAAAGGAAGAGTAATACCGATAACCGGCAGAAGACGAGTGCACATTCCTATATTGATAATAGCCTGAGAAAGAATCATAAACGCCACGCCATAACACATCATTTCAGCAGCAAAATTACCTGAGCGTTTACCCACTTTCACGATACGAAATGCAAACAGAACAAACAGCACAATCAATATCAGTGCTCCTATAAAGCCGGTTTCTTCGCACACTACAGAGAATATCATATCGTTTTGTCTTTCCGGCAAGAGGGTACTATGAGAAAGTGAGCCTTCAAAAAGACCCATTCCTGAAAAGCCGCCGTTTATAATCGCTTTTCTTGCCTGATTCTGCTGATATATCTCCGTCGGATAAGCATCAGGGTTAAAAAGTGCAAGTATTCGGTTTCGCTGAATATCATCAAAAACCTTGAGCCATATTACAGGGGAAGCGGCCGCAACAGCAAGAGCGCCTGCCGGGAAATAAAGCCAATGAACACCGGCGGCAAACATCATAGCAATGAACATAAGAATAAAAATCAGAGCCGAACCCATATCACCTGTTGCAACAACAAGAACAATGGGAATTGCCGCATGGATGCAAAGAAAAAATACATTTTTCAGCGAGGATATATTATTTTTCACCTTACTTATATGGTAGGCGAATGTTATAATAAAGCCAATTTTCACTATTTCTGACGGTTGGAAATAAAGTGAACCTATCTTATACCATGAGAAGGCATCACTTCGTCCTTCCGGAGAAACACCAAAAACGAAAAGTCCCAACATCAGCATAACCGAAGCAAGTCCTACAACAGGCCACAGCTTGAGAATAATATCATAGTCAATAAAAGATATTACCATTGCCGCAATCAGCCCCATACAGGTTGCAAGCACCATAACCTTGGCATCACGAGAAAAAAAACTGTCACCGCTAAAGGTTGCACTACTTACCATAACTATTCCGAATACGGACAGCGACAGACAGATTACCAGAAAAAGCACATCTGTTTCTCTGATAACGTTTTTAATATCAACACGCTTAAGCACATTTTTTATATCTTGTAAATTCAAATCATCACATCCGAAGTTTTATTGTAACTTATAGTCATTATATTATGAATAACTAAATATTTCAAGAGTAAAGTTGACTTATTGATTTTTTATGATACAATATAGCAGTAAAATATACTTAAAATGAGGTGATAGTTTTGCTCAGATTTGATTCTTCCTGTGTAAGTGATACAGAAGCAATAGCCGAAAAAATCGGCAAGACCGTAAAGCCCGGCACTGTTATAGCTTATTTCGGCGGACTTGGTATGGGCAAAACAGCCTTTACAAGAGGACTGGCAAAGGGTATGGGTATCACTGCCGATGTTTCAAGTCCAACCTTCGCAATAGTCAACGATTACGGTGGCAATCCTCCCCTTGTGCACTTCGATATGTATAAGGTTGATTCCTGGGATGACCTTTATTCAAGCGGTTTTTTTGACTACCTTGATATGGGTGCTGTTCTGGCTGTTGAGTGGAGTGAAAATATAGAAAACGCTTTACCTGATGATGCTGTCAGAGTAACAATACAGCCCGGTGGAAGTGACAATCAGAGAATTATTACTGTTGAAGGAGGTTATACCGATGAAGATTTTAGCTGTTGATACAAGTGCAGTCTGTGCCTCAGTATCAGTAACTGAAAACGGTAAGATTCTTTCCGAAAGCAGTATCAATACAGGCCTTACTCACTCAAGAACCCTTATGCCAATGATTGACAGTGTACTCAGAAACGGAGAAATCGCTCTTGACAGCATTGACACTTTCGCTTGCAGCGTCGGTCCCGGCTCATTTACAGGCATCAGAATCGGCGTTGCTGCTATCAAAGGTCTTTGTGATGCCCTCGGCAAAAAATGTGTACCCGTATCTACACTTGAAGCTTTAGCATACAATCTTGTGGGCAGATGCTGCACTGCAGTCAGTGTAATGGATGCAAGATGCAATCAGGTTTACTGCGGAATTTTCCTCATTGACGGTGAAGAGATTACAAGACTCACTGAAGATATGGCACTTAAAATTGATCACCTTGGCAAGCTTCTGGAAGAATATGAAAATATCATCTTTGTCGGTGATGGAGCTAAGCTTTGCCACAAGGCTCTCGGTTATGAAATAGCCCCTGCCAACTGTGAATATCAGAAAGGAAGCAGCGTATGCTTTGCGGCTGAAAAGCATCTCGACGAGGCACTACCTTCAAAAGAGCTTTTACCTGTTTATCTGAGACTTCCTCAGGCTGAAAGGGAGCTCAAAGCAAAACAACTGAAGTGATATAAATATTGAGACTCTGCTCAGGCGGAGTCTTTTTTTGTGAGGTTTGAGGAAAAGGTGAGAGGGGCTCCGTAAAAGCACCAAAAAGGGTGCTTTACGCGAGCGCCTTAAGGCACTCGCGCGCCGTAAACGGCGACGGAGCCCCGCCCTATACTCCACCACTCACTACAAATAAAAAATTCCCAATATTTGTATATATTGCATAACAAACCTTATATTTACCAACACTTATTTCTACAATAAATAATTCATATCTACTTGCTATGAATTAAAAATAATGATATACTACCATTAAAGTAGGAATTGTCGCAAGTGAGGTGATTCAAGATGAAAATATCCACTAAAGGCAGATATGGTCTTCGTATTATGACAGATCTTGCAGTCAACAGCGCAGAGGGCTGTGTTTCCCTTAAAGATATAGCTGAAAGAGAGCATCTTTCCGAAAAATATCTTGAACAGATTATCAACCTTCTTTCTAAAGAAGACCTTGTAAAATCCGTCCGAGGAGCAAAGGGTGGATATCATCTGACAAGATCGCCCGAAGAAATTACTGTTGAAGATATCCTGAAGGCAACAGAGGGCTCACTTGCCCCCGTTGCCTGTGCGGAAGATAACGGTAAATGTGAAAATTACTGCGACTGTGTTACGTCCTTTATCTGGACTCAGATATATGAAGCGACTATTTCTGTTGTCAGCAGGATAACCCTCAAAGACCTTGCAGAAAGAAGCATCGCTACAGAAAAATCAGGATTGGAGTGTTTGAAAAAATGAGATATGTATACGCAGATAACGCCGCTACTACTCCCGTATCAAAAAAAGTAGTTGAGGCTATGCTCCCCTTTATGACAGAGCATTTTGGCAACCCCTCAAGCCTTTACGGTATAGGTCAGGTTGCAGCAAGCGCTGTAAGAACAGCAAGACAGCAGGTTGCTGCAGCCCTTGGCGCTGATGAAAAAGAAATTTTCTTTACCTCAGGCGGTAGCGAAGCTGACAACTGGGCAATCAGAGGCGCGGCAGCCCTCGGCGCAAAGAAGGGTAAGAAGCATCTTATCACAACAAAGTTTGAGCATCACGCTGTACTTCACACTATGGCAGCTCTTGAAAAAGAAGGCTTCACAGTAACATACCTTGATGTTTATGAAAACGGTATCGTTAAGGTTGAAGATGTTGAAAAGGCAATCACAGATGAGACCTGCCTTGTAACTATTATGTATGCCAACAACGAAATCGGCACCATTCAGCCTATCGCTGAAATCGGCAAGCTCTGCCACGATAAAGGTGTACTTTTCCACACAGATGCAGTGCAGGCAGTAGGTCATATTAAAATTGACGTTAAAGAACAGAACATCGATATGCTCTCACTTTCAGGCCACAAGTTCCACGCTGTTAAGGGTACAGGTGCTCTTTACTGCAAAAAAGGACTTCGCCTCCCCAACCTCATCGAAGGTGGTGCTCAGGAAAGTGGCAGACGTGCAGGCACCGAAAACGTTCCCGGTATCGTAGGTCTCGGTGTTGCTATCACTGATATGGTTGAACATCTCGAAGAAAACCACACAAAAGTCAAAGCACTTCGCGACAGACTCTTTGAGGGTGCAAGCAAAATCTCACACTCAAGAATCAACGGCGACAAAGAGCAGAGACTTCCCGGTAACTTCAGCATGTGCTTTGAGGGTGTTGAGGGCGAAAGCTTACTTCTTATGCTCGATATGAAAGGAGTAAGCGCATCAAGCGGATCAGCTTGTACATCAGGCAGTCTTGACCCCAGCCACGTACTTTTATCAATCGGTCTCAAGCACGAGGTTGCTCACGGCTCACTTCGTCTTTCACTTGGTGAAAACAACACTGAAGAGGATGTTGACTACATCTTAGAGGTACTTCCTCCCATCATCGAGAGACTTCGCGATATGTCGCCTCTCTGGGAACACATTCTTGAAAACGAAAAGAACAACTAAAGGAGATAAACTTAAATGGTATACAGTGAAAAAGTAATGGAACATTTTGCCAACCCTCATAACGTTGGCGTAATCGAAGATGCAAACGGTATCGGTGAAATCGGCAACGCAAAGTGCGGCGACATCATGAAGATGTATCTCAAAATTGAAAACGATATCATCGTTGATGTAAAGTTCAAGACATACGGTTGTGCAAGTGCTATTGCAACAAGCTCAATTGCAACAGACCTCATCAAGGGTCAGCCTATCAGCGAAGCTCTCAAGCTCACAAACAAGGCAGTCGTTGAAGCTCTCGATGGTCTTCCTGCAGTTAAAATCCACTGCAGTGTACTTGCTGAGCAGGCTATCAAGGCAGCTCTTGCAGACTACTACACACGTCAGGGCATCGATCCCGAACCCATCGTAGGTAAGATCGAAGACCACGACCACCACGATGCTTGCAGCCTCTAATAAATAAAACATCATCGCATTTTTGATTCTTTTTGTGCGACAGCAAAAAGAATGCCCGCCCGGCGAGGGCAAATAAAAAATAGTAACCGAGTTGATTTTTGTCAGCTCGGTTTTTTCACTTCCACGATTCGTAGGTTGCATATTTTTAAGTTTAAAACTATAATATACTCACAAAGCCAAAGGAGTACCAATATGAACACATATATAACAGCACAGACTATCAAGCGACTTCGTGAAGACAAGGGTCTTACCCAGACCGCTCTTGCTGACCTCATCGGTGTCAGTAGTAAGGCCGTATCCAAATGGGAAACCTCAAAGGGTCTGCCTGATATATCACTCATCGAGCCTCTCAGCAAGGCTCTCGGAGTTTCTGTTATGGAGCTGATGTCAGGTGACACCGTCATCAACAAAAACACATCTTCGAATATCCTCTTTTCTAAATTCTATGTCTGCCCCATCTGCGGTAACGTCATTCACACCACAGGTGCAACTGTTGTCAGCTGTTGCGGTATAACTCTCCCTCCACTTGAAGCTGAGGAAATAGATACCGACCACACTGTTACCATTGAGCCCGTTGAAGATGAGAAGTTTATCACAGTTCAGCATCCGATGACTAAAAGCCACTTCATATCCTTTATGGCTTATGTCACGAGCGATAAAGTGCAGTTCATCAAGCTTTATCCCGAGGGTAACGCTGAAACAAGAATGCAGTTCCGTGGCAGAGGATATCTCTATATCTACTGCAACAAACACGGACTTATGAAAATGAAAGTATAATTTATAGTCTTAACTTTAAGAGTGGCGATTGCCACTCTTTTTTAGTTTGCGGTAAAGCCGAGAGGCGGCTCCACAAAATCGCAAAGCGATTTTACGCCGTACCGACGGTACGGCGCTGCCGAACGAAGTTCGGCAACGGAGCCGCCCGTCCGCTGACTGCAGTCACATCTTAATTCATAATTCCTCATTCATAATTCATAATTATATCTGAGGTGATACCTTTGTTTGCAATATTACAAATAACTGAATCAGAACGAAAATTACATAATATTTTCCGAAAAGCTCAGATAGAAAGCGAAAGAATCAATCTCCCGAATGGCAGGGCTTTCTTTATAGTGAGGTTAAAAAAACGCCGTAAAAATATCCCCTGGAAAAAACTTGAAAAGTGTCTCGGTATACTCAGACACTGTGTACTTTTATCCGAAAATATAACTGTTCCCGATGGAATAAATATAACAGTTTTTACACCTGATATTCTCCCTCAGCTTATACTTATAAATTCAGCCACAGATTATATTATAAATCACAAATCAGAGTTCATAACAAAAAATCTCACCATTTACGATAAAGATGGAATATATCCCAACTGTATAGAAAAACTCATTTCCTGCTTTTCGTTTGTAAAAGTCATCACACCTGTTGCAGAAAAATATGACCATATCTCACGTACCCTATTAGAAAACTACGGCTTTTCACTGATAGTATCTTCAGATGAAAAATGGGACACCGATATAGTGATATCTCCCAAATGTAATGTTCCTGTGTATTTCAGCGGAAAGCTTTTCACCAATCAAAAAAAATATCTTATGCATACCGAAATATTTTCGGGAAGCAACATTGAATTACCAGATGAATATGAAAATATTTGCCCTGCAAACATCAGCAGAATACTTTTTGCTTCAGCTCTTTATGAAAAGTGTGGAGTCGAAGAAATCGGTGAGCTTCGTTATATTGATTTTGACGGTTGACATATCAATATTAAAGTTATATACTCTTTATATTCCTCAGAAGGGCGGTGAAAAAATGACCTACAGCGAAGCTATCGACTATATTATGTCCCGCAGAAAGTTTCAGAAAAGCAGTGGCAAGGAACGAATCGAACGACTCCTTGAGCTTCTCGGCAACCCTCACAGACAACTGAAATATATCCATGTTGCCGGCACTAACGGCAAAGGCTCCGTATCGACGGCTATGTCATATATTCTGAAAAGCGCAGGATATAAAACAGGTCTTTTCACCTCACCGTATATTGTGGAATTCGGTGAGAGAATCCAGATAGATAACACCTACATCAGCCACGATGATATAGCATCTCTCACAGCCATTATCAAAGAAAAAACCGACCTTATGGAAAGCGAAGAACTCTACCCGACAGTTTTTGAGGTTACAACGGCTCTTGCTCTTTTGTACTTTGCCAAAGAGAAGTGCGACATCGTTATCCTCGAGGCAGGCATAGGCGGAGAGCACGACAGCACAAACGTTATCCCCTCACCCTTAGAGTGCGTTTTTATGAGCATCTCTCTTGACCATACGGAAATGCTCGGCGAAACCATAGAGCAAATTGCAAAAGAGAAAAGCGGAATCATCAAAAAAGGCTGTGCTGTAATTTCTTATCCGTACAAAGCTGAAAATTTCGGTTTTATCCCTCAATCGGATGCGGCTGTAGATGTAATAAAAAGCAAATGTGACTCTGTCGGATGTGAGTTGTATTTGCCCGACACAGATAAACTTCAGATTATCCGCAGTGATATATCCGGCTCAGAGTTTATTTATGATAATCTTAAAATAACTACCCGACTTTGCGGTGCTCATCAGATTGCCAATATGATAACTGCCGTAACGGCTATGAAAAAACTCAGAGACTTCGGATTTACGGTAAGTGATGAAAATATAGTCAAAGGCATATATGACTTTACAATTCCCGGTAGAATGGAAATCCTCTCTCAAATGCCTCTCATTATCCTTGATGGTGGTCATAACGAGGGCTGTATGAGAGCACTCCGTTCTATGACTGAAACTTATCTGAGCAATAAAAAAACAATTCTACTTATGTCTTTTATGAAGGACAAGGACTACTCTTCGGCCCTGAGTATAATTGCCCCCTTGAGTGATTATATTATATTCACTATGACAGATCCTCTCCGTGGCGAAACACCGGACCTTCTTGCAGAAGCAGCCGGAGATTATTGCAAAAATATATACTGCGAAAGTGATCCTGTAAAAGCGTATAAAAAAGCCCTCTCGCTTACAGACGAAAGCTCTGCACTCATAATAACAGGCTCATTTTACCTTGTAAGTGATATGAGAAATATGCTTTTAGGATAAAATTTCTTCCATATTACTAACTTCGGCAAAAATTGCATAATTTATCCCTTATGATACTACTGCTATCATAAGGGATTATTTTTTTAAGGAGGTTATTATGTCAGCCAGAATAGAATACAAACAAAAGGAAATACGGGTCTACCTGAGTGGTGAAATTGATCATCACAGCGCATCTCTGATAAGGGCCAGTATAGATGATGCCATTATACATAAGCATCCGTCACTTCTTGTCCTCGACTTTTCCGCCGTTACTTTTATGGACTCATCAGGCATCGGCCTTGTTATGGGCAGATACAAGCTTATGAAAACCGTTCAGGGCAGAATAAGAGTAGAAAATCTTTCTCCCGGTGCCTATAAGGTAATGGTACTTGCAGGACTTGAAAAGCTGGGCGAAATAAGACAAAAGGAGGTTATATAAATGGATATTGTAAATGAAATGAAGCTTACAATGGATTCAAGAAGCATCAATGAAGGCTTCTCTCGAGTGGCAGTATCTGCCTTTATCGCTTGTACCGACCCCAATATTGAAGAACTCACAGACATAAAAACAGCCGTCAGCGAAGCTGTCACCAATGCCATAGTGCACGGCTATAAAGAAATAAGCGGCAAAATTTACATAACCGTCAGCATTTTTGAAAATAATATTATCAGAATAAAAATACGTGACAAGGGTGTCGGTATAGCCGACATTGAAAAAGCGATGGAGCCTCTGTTTACAACGGCAGGCGAAGAAAGAGCAGGTCTCGGCTTTGCGGTTATGGAATCTTTTATGGATAAGGTCAGAGTCTCATCAAAGCCCGACCAGGGTACAACGGTAACTATGGAAAAGAAAATATGGGGCAAGAGGCTGTGATAATTATGAATGCGGAGTTAGAAATTATGAATTGCGGGCAAATCATATCAAGGAAGCGATGCCCACTCGCCTATTCTCAATTAATTTATCGGCAGGCAAAATTGACGGGAAGTATGTATCCCCGTAATCGAAAGTCCATCGCAATTCCGAATTCCTGATTCATAATTCCTAATTAAAAAAGGGTGGTGTTTCGTTGACAGAAACAAACATTTCAAAGGATGAAATGATCGAAAACAACTATGGACTTGTACATGCCTGTGCCAATAAATTCAAAGGCAGAGGTATAGAATATGATGACCTGTTTCAGGCAGGCTGTATCGGACTGATAAAAGCGGCAAAAAATTTTGATCAGAGCAGAGGCTTTGCCTTTTCCACCTATGCCGTACCCGTTATCTTAGGTGAAATCAAGCGGATTTTCCGCGACGGAGGTGCCGTAAAAATCGGCAGAAGCCTTAAAGAAAAAGCAAGACACGCTATGCATATCAAGGAGGATATGGCTGTAGAACTCGGCAGAGAGCCAACCGTAAGTGAGCTTGCAGAAAAATTAGGTGTGGATATATCTCAGGCAGCAGAGCTCATCACCGTATCAATGCCTGTCATCTCACTGACAGCCACAGATGAAAAAGGAACTGTACAGCTCGACATTCCTACTGAAGCACCTGAAGAAGCTATTTCAGAAAAGCTTGCACTCAAAACTGTAGTCAACTCATTGGAGGAAAAAGACAGACGGCTTATTGAACTACGCTATTTCAAAGGGCTAACTCAGGTAAAAACAGCCGCAGAATTAGGTATGTCTCAGGTGCAGGTATCAAGAAGAGAGAAAGCTATCCTTATCTATATGCGTAAAGCAATGTCATAATATTTCACTGTATGGTATTTTCCGGAAAAATATGCTATAATACTCTCACACATTTTTGTGAGGTGTAAATTATGTCTAAATTGAAATATATAATCATCTGCATTTTAATCGTCATTACAGCCTTCATCCTAAAAGATTCTATTGCTGTTTCCGAAAGCAGAAAAATGAATTTCTCCGATAAAGAACTTATTGTAAGTGATAAAAAAATACCGGAGAAAATCTTTATATCTACTGAAAAAAACAAGAATCTGAAAAAAATTGCTTCATCAGGAATGCTGGAAATGTACCTTGACGAAAAAACTCTGGCAATCTGCATTCTCGATACTATCTCAGGCAAAATGTGGCGTTCTCTCCCAACAGAAAATGTAAAAGAAAAGTCCGCTAACCTTATTGCTGATATTATCATTAAAGGCAGAGTATACACTCTTAATTCACAGAGTGATTCTCTGGTTCTTGATTGTGCCCTATATGAAACCAATGAAAACGGAGTCGTTATTTACTATACCTTCCGCAAGAGTCTAGAAAACGGCAAAAAAATTGATCTTACCATCCCCCTCAGCCTAACTCTTTCAGACGGCAGTTTCCATGCGCAGATTGATTGCAAAAATATAGTAGACAACTCCACAACTACAATATATCTGAAATCATTATCAATGCTTCCCTGCTTCGGTGCTGATACCCAAGGACAAAAAGGTGACTTCATTCTCTTGCCCTCAGCTTCCGGAGTTATCCTCAATACTCACGGACAAGCAGAAAGCTTTGCAGAAATTTCATTGCCGGTTTACGGTGAGGACTTAGCGGTGGCTTCTGAAGTAACCAACTATGTACCCATAGGCGTATTCGGTATGAAGTCAGCTGACAGCTCCTTTGTCTGCCTTATCGACAAAGGCGAAACCATTGCAACTATAAAAGCCACTAAGGCCGCGAAAGGAATCTGCTGCAACCGTGTAGGAGCAGAATTCGAATTAGCAGCTACAACCATTGACGAAGATGCAATTTATCTTTGCGAAAAATCATACGAGGATGAAATCAGTCTCAGCTACAGATTTCTCAGTGGCAATAATGCCGACTATATAACTATGGCAGGCGCTTGCCGTGAGCTTCTTATCAGACAAGGCAAGCTTACAGACGGCAATATAAATTACAACGGGGCTTACCCGTTTAATCTTACTCTTATTTCAAACAACGAAGTAACAGGCATCACAACCTCAGAAGATGAAATCACAGAGCTTCTTTCAACTCTGATAGCAAAAGGTATTGGCAACATCAATATAATGCTTAAGGACAATGGCTCTGTTGATATTTCGGATGTATCAGATTTCACTTCAAAAAATTCACTTTCTCTGTCACTATACCAGAATCTTTTCTCTTATTCAGGCAAAACTGCGATGACTCTCAAAGGTGACGAAAATTCTTCAGGCATAAACATCTCTGAAATTCAAAATAATGCTGACAGTATTATCCGCACCATGAGAAAAAGCTCCGTTGGTGTATGCCTTACAGATTGCGGCAATGTACTTCCTTCAGATTACAGCAGATTTAATTTTACAAGCAGAAATACTCTTCTTACTGATATTTCATCTCTGTGCACAACTATTTCTTCTCACGGCAAGCTTACAATATCTGCAGCTAATATATATACTGTTAAGTATGCAGACAGCGTTATCAACATTCCGGAAAAAAGTCCTCTTGAAGAAAACCCATACTGCTCCCCCGTACCCTTCCTGCAGGCTGTTTTACACGGCATTTGCGATTATAGCTTCACCGCTGTAAACTTAAGCGAAAACCCTGCCACGGCTATGCTCAAAGCAATCGAATACGGAGCTGTGCCTCACTATGAATGGTATTTCGCCCAATATGAGGAAAGCGACCCTCTTCATTATATGACTTCTCTTTCTCAGGCAAGACTGCTTTATGAGAACATGAAAAAAATGTTCTCTGACCTTCGGGATCAGAGAATAATATCCCACGAAGAAGTCATGGAAAATGTCAGATGTACAATTTACAGTGGTGGCAGTGAAATATATGTCAACTATAACGACAAAGCCATAACCATAAACGGTATCACTATTGACCCTATGGGATTCCTAAGAGTCAACTGATATAATATGCAGAATATACCATATATCAGTGCATATACAAATACGTGAGCGAAAATGAATATTCCTCACATATTCCTCACATTAAATGTTGAAAACCTTGTTAGTAAAGTTAAAAACTTTACTTAAACAAGGTTTTTTATTTCCAAAAAGTATATTCAATGTTAAAAACTCGCGGTTTTCAACTTTTTCAACCCGTTTTTCAACATAAGGAAGAAAAAACCTTTACAGCAGTTTTTCAGCTGTAAAGGTATACGCTTTACGTTTTCAGTTTTCAGATCGATAATTGTTTTGCATAACAGAGTACATTATACTCTTTATCCGTGAATACTATATCCACAATTTTACCGCTTAGAGATTTTCGCATAAAACTGCAAGCTCTTCCATTGTCAGCTTTTCCGCTCTGACATTTTCTTCGAGTCCCGAAGCACGAAGTGCATCAGCAACCTGAGTCTTGCTAAGCCCCATACCTGAGCTGATTGAATTGAGGGCTGTTTTTCTTCTCTGAGCAAAAGCAGCTTTCACCATTCTGAAAAATTTCTTCTCATCACTGACCTCTACGGCAGGGTTCTCTCTGATGTCGAGTCTTATGACAGTGCTGTCAACATTGGGAGCCGGCATAAATGAGCCACGGGACACATTAAAGAGCTGTTTAACCTCTGCATAATAGTTTGTGCAAACAGTGATAGCTCCGCTGTCTCTTGAGCCTACAGGAGTACAAAGACGGTCAGCTGCTTCTTTCTGTATCATTACAGTTACAGCCTTAATGGGAAGTCTGCTTTCAAGAAGCATAGTGATAACAGGTGAAGTAATATAATAAGGAAGATTAGCACAGACTACCACATCCATACCCTGAAACTTTTCTTCTATAAGAGCCTTAAGGTCAGTTTTCATAACATCAGCATTGACAATTTCAATATTGTCAAAATCAGCAAGTGTTTCATCAAGAATCGGCAAAAGACGTGTATCAAGCTCAACACAAACTACCTTTTTAGCAATCTTGGCAAGTTCTGCTGTCAGTACACCAATACCCGCACCGATTTCGATAACACCTGTATTCTCATCAGCAAGAGAGTATTCAGCCATACGAGGGCATACAGAAGGATTAATCAAAAAGTTTTGTCCCAACGCCTTTGAAAAGTTAAAGCCGTGTTTTTCAAGCACACTTCTTATTACGGAAATATCAGATAAATTCTGCATTTTATGAATCTCCTTTTGTAAAAACGATAAATTTTGTATAAATACCTTGAAATATATTTCATTGTGAGGTAAAATAAAACCAATAACTTTATATATTATAAACGAGGTGATTAAATATGTCAATTCTTGTTACAGGCGGTGCAGGATATATCGGTTCACATACCTGCATTGAACTTATGAACGCAGGCTATGACATCGTTGTTGTGGATAATTTTTACAACAGTAAGAAGGAATCTCTTAAGAGAATAGCTGAACTCAGTGGCAAGCAGTTTGCTTTCTATGAGTGTGACATCCGCGATAAAAAAGGTATGGATCATATCTTTAAGAGCGAAAAAATCGATGCAGTTATTCACTTTGCAGGTCTTAAGGCTGTAGGCGAAAGCTGTCAGAAACCTATTGAATACTATGACAACAACGTTAACGGTACTCTTGCACTTTGCGAGGTTATGAAGGATAACGGCTGTAAGAAAATCGTATTCTCATCATCAGCAACAGTTTACGGTATGAACAATGTTTCTCCCCTTAAGGAGACAATGCCCACAGGCGGTACAACAAACCCCTACGGCACAACAAAGTTTATGATTGAAATCATTCTCTCTGACCTTTTCAAGTCAGACAATGAATGGTCAGTTTCACTTCTTCGTTACTTCAACCCCATCGGCGCACACAAGAGCGGCCGTATCGGCGAAGACCCCAACGGCGTACCCAACAACCTTATGCCATATATCACTCAGGTTGCTATTGGCAAGAGACCTTGTCTCAGCGTTTACGGCAACGACTACGACACTCACGACGGCACAGGTGTAAGAGACTACATCCACGTTGTTGACCTTGCTCTCGGCCATGTAAAGGCTCTTAATCGAGCTCTTTCAAAGAATGGCCTTGATGTTTACAACCTTGGCACAGGTACCGGCTACAGCGTTCTCGACGTTGTTAAGGCATTTGAAAAGGCAAGCGGTGTAACTATAAACTATCAGATTGTTGAGCGTCGTCCCGGTGATATCGCAACTTGCTATTCAGATCCTTCAAAGGCTTTTGAAGAGCTTGGTTGGAAGGCCGAGAGAGGCATTGAAGAGATGTGCGAAGACTCATGGAGATGGCAGAGCACAAACCCTGCAGGCTATCCCGACTGATAAATGCATAATGCAAAATGCAAAATGCAGAATTGCGACAAACTTAAGGCGAGTAGGTTAAATCCTACCCGCCTTTTCTCGTTTGTTGGTACGCGGGGAAATCTCTGCAAAAAACAGAATTGGCACCCCGCCAATAAAGCAGAGTGCCTTAAATTATTATTTAACAGTTATGAACCCTTCAAAGTTTTTACTGTGATGTCCGGTGTTTTCAGGATGATCACCGCCAAAATCATCAACATAACAGGTTAATCTGATTGCATATTCTCCCTTCGGTGCATCTTCGGGAATAACAAAGGAATATGTTTCTTCATAAACATCACCGTGATTAATCAGATATACGGTTCCACCATCAAGAACATACTCCTGATCAGCTAAAAACGCATGGGTATAATAAAGTGTGTAAAAATTCCCGTTTTCATCTTTCTGATAAATCGATGCCTCCACCCACGGACCACTACTATAGCACTGATATGTTTCAAAAGCTTTGCCTTTATTTTCACACTTAACAGTAAACTCCACCGTATCCCCTGCTTGATATTCATAAACGGCATCAGGGATTTCGTAACTGAATTGCAGGTTTACGTTTTCACCGTAAATCATTGTTGTGAGGAAAATAGTTAAAATAAGCGAAGCCGATTTCAGCAGATCGACAAATTCTCCCGCTAAATTCTTAAGCTCGTTTAACACAAAATATGTTATCATTTCATATACCCCCCCTATAAAATATTGCAAACAAAAGCAAATTGGTTCCTTTATTAATTTCATTATATTTAAAATTATTCAAATTGTCAATATAAAGGTATTCGTTTAGTTTCTAAAGAATTATAGCCAGATAAACGAGTTTTTTCCCTGTCGTTTGAATCAGGTATAGCGACGCTGTAACGGCGGGTGCAGCGGCTCCATAGGCGAACTTTGTTCGCCTCGGCTACAGCGTAGCCGTAAATCGTCCTCGGACGATTTAATGGAGCCGCCTCTCACCTTTACCGCAAACTACCCCGCGGGCAGGAAATAAACTAAAAGGCGAGGAACAAATCCTCGCCTTAAGCTATTATTCAGTTCTGAGAGCTTCAACGGGGTCTTTCTTAGCTGCAAGTGATGATGGTACAAGACCTGCAATGAATGTAAGACCAACGCTGATAAGAATAAGAACAATCGCTGCAGATACCGGCAATTCAGCCGCTGCACCTGTATTTGTAAGGTAATCCAACAGGAAATTAATCGGAAGCTCCAACAGTAATGTGCAGCCTATACCAAGAGCACCTGCCGCCAATCCGACAATTATGGTTTCAGCATTGAACACTCTTGAAACGTCGCCTTTGGATGCACCGATACTTCTGAGAATACCGATTTCCTTTGTCCTCTCAAGCACCGAAATATAGGTAATAATGCCAATCATAATCGATGATACAACAAGAGAAATTGCAACGAACATAATAAGCACGTAAGTGACAATGTTTATGATATTCGTCACTGAAGACAGAAGCATTCCGATAGCATCAGTAGGACTGATTTCGTATTCCGGATGACCGTCATTTGTTACCTGTTCATTATAGTATTCTATCATCTCATTAATTTCATCCTTTGATTCAAAGCTCTTGGGATAGAAATAAATAGATGTCGGTGTATCCGCAGACTGATAGCCTAAAATTCCCATTGTATTTTCATATGAGCATTCCGCATTAATGGTATCAATATATGCCTGCTTCAGCGCAATAACCTGCTCGTCGTTCAGATAGCCCTCCATAAGCTTTTTCTGAAGGTCTGTCATATCACCGAAATCAAACAGAGATGACATATCCATAATATCTACCTCGGAAAGATCTATATCTCCCGCCATACTCATAAAAGGACTGATATCAAGATAATTCATATTGATAAGACCTAAATCGATATCAACGAGGTCAAAATCATTAACTGAAAGCTCCATAAACTCCAAACCTGAAATCACGTCCACATTGGGATTTGCAAGCTGTTCTTTGACTACCTGAGAGTTTGCAGTATATTCAAGAGCATATTCCATAAGCTCAGTTGTATAGCCTATGCTTCCTGTGCCGACAGAAATAACGTTATCCTTGTCAGGGCGTATAATACCTACCACGCTTATTTCAAGGCCTTTATCAATAAGATTCTTCACATGGGCAGGATTTGCACTTTTATCACTCCAGAGTCCTGTTTTCTTATCCTTAACCATATAATCACAGTTAAGCACAAGTCTGAACTTCATATCGCATATATCCTCATAGCTGAATGAGGCGGGAGCTTCTTCAATTTCTCCGCCTGCAAGAGCACCCATAAGATTTGACGAAAACTCATCCTGATCTCTTAAGCCCAGACCATAGAGCACAAGTTCATTGATTTCATTATTAGGGTCAACCATAAGAACAACTTCATTTTTTGCTTCAGGCAATCTTCCGTAAATAAGGTCATACTGTCTGGAAATAACGTCATTATCGCCTATAAGCTCTACCCATGAATCCATCATTGTCGAAGACATAAAGTTTTCCATACCGGGCATCATCATACTGCTGCTTAATTCAGCTATAGCTGAATTGGGGTTTACTTTGATAGCCCCCTCTGAAGTATCAGCCTTGTATATGTTAAGGGGAGTAGAATATTTGAACTGTATGTCGTTGCAAAGCTCGCCGAAGGCTTCAGCGTTATCATCAATATATTTCTTGAAGCTCTTGATGTTATTTGAAGAAGACTGGGCAACAAAGGTCTTCACCATCTCACTGAACATATCGTTGACATAAACCTTATCGAGAATGTTATCGGAATCAAGCATTTCTTCGCCCATACCCATCATAGCACTCATCATATTGTCAGTATTTATCGCTTCTCTTTCTACCGACATAGGATATGCCATGAGGGTATCATTCTGCATCTTATCAACATAATTCTGAATACCTGTTGAAAGAGCAAGAATAAGGGCTATACCTATGATACCGATAGAACCTGCAAAGGCTGTAAGAAGTGTTCTTCCTTTTTTGGTACCCAGATTTCTCATACTCAGACCGAAAGCGGTAGCAAGGCTCATTGAGGGCTTTCTGCCTTTTTTTCTTTCCTCTTCTGCCTTTGTCTTTTCGTTTTCGCGGTCACTTTCCTGAGGCACAAAGGGATTGGAGTCATCAATTATCTTACCATCAACGCATTTGATAATTCTGTTGGAATATTCATAAGCGAGATCCGGGTTATGAGTAACCATAATGATAAGCTTATCTTTAGATATTTCCTTGAGCAACTCCATAATCTGCACGCTGGTTTCACTGTCAAGAGCACCTGTCGGCTCATCGGCAAGAAGAATATCAGGATTGTTGATAAGTGCTCGGGCAATTGCAACTCTCTGCATCTGACCGCCTGACATCTGATTGGGCTTTTTATTGAGCTGAGCACCCAGACCTACCTGTTCAAGAGCCTTAACAGCTCTTTCTCTTCTCTCTTTCTTTGAGACACCGGAAAGAGTAAGAGCGAGCTCAACGTTGGCAAGCACCGTCTGGTGCGGTATAAGATTATAGCTCTGAAAAACAAAACCGACTGAATGGTTTCTGTAAGTATCCCAGTTTTCATCTGTAAAGGTTTTAGTGGACTTACCGTTAATGATAAGGTCACCGTCTGTATATCTGTCGAGTCCTCCGATAAGGTTGAGCATTGTCGTCTTACCGCAACCGGAAGGTCCGAGAATCGAAACAAATTCATTTTCTCTGAAATTGATACTCACATCATTCAATGCTCTGACGGTGGTGTCACCTGTTACATAATCTTTGGTTATGTTATTTAAAATCAGCATTGTTTACACCTCCTGTGGTTCTTGCTTTTTAAGGAGTCTTTTTATTTTTTGTTCCTCAAAAAAGCTCTCTATTTTTCTGTGCTTCTTTATAGCAAGCATCTCTGCAGCTGCAACAAACAGCATCATAAAATATATTCCGCTGCCTTCACCCTTCGGTGGCTCCGGAGTATATATAATAGTCGGCAGATAGTCCTGGCTGTCAGGCTTTTCTACAACGGCTCTTTCCCGGAAAAAGATTTTATAAAGCCATTCTACGGTCTCGTCCACGCTGAGTGCTTCAAGCTCGGCACCGATACCGCCCGAGAAATTTGCAAACATATCGTTTTCATTCCCTGAGCCCATAAAGCTCATAAGCATATCATCATTGCCGGGGGTTTTCATAATCTCAGCTATAAACCTAAGAAGAGTAACTATTATAGCTGTCTGATCAGCCTTTACATAAGATATATCAGTAAATTCACCGCCCTGAGTTCTCTTGCTCTTAACCGTTACAAGCTCACCCATATATGCAAACTGCTGAATATCAAAACCACTAATATCCACACCTAAATCTGCACCGTTCATCATCTGAGCCATCATATCTTCCATATTGAAATCCGTCAACTGTGACATATCAAGTGTATTTTCCATACCTAATTCTTTCAACAGGCTGCCGAAAGGATACATAAGATTTTCAATACAGGTTCCGATACCGCCATTGTTGATAAAATAGAGAAGGTTAGGCAGAATCTCAGTTACGGTATATACGGGCTTATCAAGTATTCTTTCAATAAGCGACACAAGTGCTTCAGCCAGTGCCTCTAAGCCTTTTCCTTTTTCGGAAGCTTTCTTATATTCATCATATGTCAGTATGCTGTCGTTACTGCATCCAAGAGCTTCAAGTAAAGGTATTATTGCTGTGTTATAGCCGTTACTTCCGTAAATATCAACGCTGCCGAGAAGCTGTATTTTCCCCTCGCAAAGGAGCATATTCAATATATCCTCCATTGGACTGAGAGCTCCGCAGATAGCCTTTATGAAGCCGTCTTTATCTCCGTTTTTAAAGCCCCACGTCAGCTTGTTTACATTAACACTGTCCCAGGAGGCTGCACGGGAAAGAACGTATCTCGTGTTTGCAAAGCGTACTCCGGAAAGCTCGTTTGCCAATGCTGCAGGAGTAATATCCAAGCCTATAATCATACTGAGCGGCTTCATTTCTTCCTTTGAAAGAAGCCCGTAAAGCTCACATACCAGGTTGCTTACAAGCTTATTGGAATATATCTCCGGTTCCAGTGCATCTCGGACAGTTTCATTTTTACCGCCCTCGGCTATAAACTCATTTATAAGGTCGTCAATACCGTCAACCACACGCTGATACTTATCCTTGGTGAGATTGGGAGTGTACTCCACAACTGTAGGTGTGAAATCTCCGAAAGACCACATATATTCATTGGTTATAGCTTTTTCTGCATTGAAAAGACCCACCAGCATTCTTATAAGTTCATCTGTATCCTTGGATAAAAGAGTCCTGATAATATTCTCTGCCTCTGCCGCGCCTTCACCCATCATATCCTTAAGAGAGCTCTGATTAAGTTTTACAGTGTCAATGAGCCATCTGATAAGCACAAGAAAGGTTGCTTCTTTATCGGAGGTAACTGTTCCGTCAGAGTTTACTTTTCCGCAGGAGGCCAGCTCTTTAAGATTTATCTCCGCTATATTTAATCCTGTACCGGAAAGTATGTCATTAAAATTCAGCGTGAATGCCTGAGTATAGGCTTCACTGTTCTGAACGAAAGAAAGAATCGTTTCAACCTTGATAAATGTTGATATACTGAAAAGCTGGAGTCTGACAGGCTCAATAAGTGCTGATACAGCCTTATCAAGTCCACCCTCTTCAAGAAAATAAGCGATACCCGGCAGAATATCTGTCAGCACATCGCAGGGTGCATCAAGCACTCTTTCAACTAATATGAAAAGGTCACCCAAAATATTTTCAAGCATTGAGTTTTTGTCTGATTCTGCCTCAGCATAAAAAGCTCTGCTGTCTGTTATGCTCTCACAGCCCAATGACTTAAGCGTAGGTATTACAGCAGTTTCATAACCCTTTGCGCCCTCGAAGCCTATCACAGGATTGATAGAATATCTTCCGCCGCAAAGAAGTGTATACAACAGCTCGTTGAAGGGAGCCAGCACAGATGCAGTGGCCTTTATAAAGCTTTCTTTGTCACTCACACCCCACGAAGCATCTTCCAACCTGACATCGCTCCATCTGCTGAAGCCTGCAAGCTTTTCTCTGACCTCGGGATATGCGCCAAGATACTCTGCAACACCTTTCGTAGAAACATCCAGTCCGAGAGCTGAAATACCTTCGGCATTTTCTTCAATAGCTGAATATATTCCCACAGTGAGAGCTGACAGCACCTCATCAGTATAAATCTGAGGTAAAATAAGATTCTCAAGGGATCCTTCTTTTGTTGAAGCCGTAAGGTTCTTTATCATAATGTCAGTTTTCTTTATAGTCGCTGACACCTGCTCTTTACTTACACCTTCAGGATATTCCACCGCCAGAGCGCAGGGCATAACACTGAGCACCAGCAATAAAATCACCGTCAGAGCACTGATGACTTTTCTTCCTTTTTCAAACATATTATGTAATCCACCTTTTCTTGTTTAAATTGCGCAAGCAGCTTCTGCAAAGCTGTTAGAAATATCTGAAACCTTCCTTATTATCCGCAGAAATTCGTTTATATCATTTTCACCAAGCTGTTCCACAATCACAAGTGCATTTCTTATAGCTTCCTCACGATAGGCAAGATACTGCATCGTACCTTCGCTTGTAAGAACTACGGTTGATGTTCTTCTGTCATTTTTGTTTTGTATTTTTTTAACAAGCCCTTTACTCTCCAATGTTTTAACCAGAGCAGAAAGTCTTGCCGGAGTGAAACCGAAATACTGTGTAATCTCAGCCACAGTACCCTGACCGCCAAGATTGTTGAGAATTGACAGAAGCATATTTTCACCCTTAAGAGAAAATTTAAGCTTATCAAACAAGGTTTCTATATTGATACTGTCAAAGGTTTCAAATATTTTTTCAACAAGTATATCTTTCTCCATACTATGTCACTCCTTCCGTTGTTTTAATCCTTTACAGAATAAATTTAACACTATTTAATAAATATATCACACGGATGATTTCAAGTCAACAAATAAAATATGAAGCCTCATAACTTTCTTTACCGAAAACGCCCGTATTATATATCGAATTCAACACAATCCCATTGTCGGACCTATATATTACGTCCCCAAGTATAAACGAACCTTAAACTTTTTTAACAGTATTAACTTTTTATAGATATAATATTTTACGACACCCTGATTGACAATTATTATCCTTAGCACTATAATATTAAAAGAATGTTAGCGTCCTAACGATTCGCAAGCTAACAAATAATTGCTTCAGGAGGAGAAAATGTATAACCGCAAACTTAGCTTTGAGCTTCACCGATCCTCAAGACTTGTTAAAAGATATATGGATAATGATGTTTCAAAGCTGTATGTAGAAAAAATGACAGGAACTCACGGTTGGGCGTTGGGTTTTTTCTTTCACAATAAAGGAAAGGATATTTTTCAGAAGGATTTTGAACAAGAATTCAACATACGCCGATCAACAGCAAGCAATATTCTCGCTCTTATAGAAAAAAACGGTCTCATAAAAAGAGAAAGCGTCCCCTATGATGCGAGACTTAAAAAAATCACTCTTACACAAAAAGCTCTTGATGTACAGAGTGTCGTAGACAGCGCATTCGAAAGGCTTGAAGACACTATGAGAAAAGACATAAGCGAGGAAGAGCTCCGGGTATTTTTTTCAGTTATAGATAAAATAAACAACAATATTGAAAGGATTGATTCAGACAATGATTAAAAGGCTCAGCAAATGCATAAGGGAATATAAGCTCCCATCTATACTTGCACCGATATTTATAGCCTGCGAGGTCATTCTGGAGGTTTTTATCCCTCTTATAATGGGCAAGCTCATAGACAACGGCATAGATAAAGGAGATACAGGCTATGTTATAAGAACAGGTATACTTCTTGTAGGTCTCTGCGCCCTCAGCCTCACTGCAGGTGTTGCTTCAGGCACCGCTGCAGCAAAGGCAAGCTCAGGTTTTGCCAAAAATCTGAGACACGATATGTATCATAATGTACAGAGCTTTTCTTTTGCAAGCATCGACAAGTTCTCAACCTCAGGTCTTGTCACCAGACTCACCACCGACGTTACAAACCTGCAGAATGCCTATCAGATGATTATCCGCATTGCTGTGCGATCACCTGCTATGCTGATTTTCTCACTTACTATGGCTCTGAGCATCAATGCCAGAATCAGTCTTATTTTCCTTTGCGTTATCCCATTCCTTGCTTTGGGGCTCGGTCTTATTATTTCCAAGGCTCATCCTGTTTTCAAGAGAGTTTTCAAGACCTACGATAAGCTCAACGGCGTTGTAAATGAAAATCTCCACGGCATCAGAGTTGTAAAATCCTTTGTAAGAGAAGATGAGGAAGAGAAAAAATTCAAGGCTGTTTCAGGCACAATCTTCTCCGATACAAAGAAAGCCGAGGGGCTTCTTGCATTCAATGCACCTCTTATGCAATTCAGCTCTTACCTGTGTATGCTTTTGATTGCATGGTTCGGCTCAAAGCTCATAATCGGCTCCAATGCGGTAGAAATGACAACAGGCGATCTTTTTTCTGTCATTACTTACACTATGCAGATTCTCTCAACGCTTATGATGCTTTCTATGATATTTGTTATGCTTACTATGTCAAAAGCATCAGGCGAAAGAGTATGTGAAGTCCTCAACGAAGTAACCGACCTGGTCAATCCCGAAAGCCCTGTTATGGAGGTTGCAGACGGCAGCATTGACTTCGAAAACGTAGGCTTCAGTTATGCAGGCTCCACAGACAGCCTTTGCCTGAAAAATGTAAAGCTTTCTATAAAATCAGGTGAAACTGTTGGTATTATCGGCTCAACCGGCTCATCAAAAACCACCTTCGTTCAGCTTATCCCACGTCTTTACGATGTTACCGCAGGTACTCTTAAGGTAGGCGGAGTAGATGTAAAAAAATATGATCTAGACACCCTCAGAAACGAAGTTGCTATGGTACTGCAGAAAAATGTTCTTTTCTCCGGCACTGTCAAAGATAATCTCCGTTGGGGCAACGAAAACGCCACCGACGAAGAAATGATTGAAGCCTGCAGACTTGCACAGGCTCACCCCTTCATAAGCGAAATGCCCGATGGATACGACACATATATTGAGCAGGGCGGAACCAATGTATCAGGCGGACAGAAGCAGAGAATCTGTATTGCGCGTTCACTGCTGAAAAAGCCGAAAATACTTATTCTCGACGACTCAACAAGTGCCGTTGACACAAAGACAGACGCTCTTATCAGAACGGCATTCAAGCAATATATTCCTGAAACTACGAAAATAATTATTGCCCAGAGAATCTCTTCCATTCAGGATGCAGATAAAATCATCGTCCTTGACGGTGGTGAGGTTTCTGCTTTCGGCACTCACGATGAGCTTATGGAAACCAGCAACATCTACAGAGAAGTATATACATCACAGGTGAAAGGAGTAAGCGACAATGAATAATCAGCAGACTAAAAAACCTGTCAACCTCACTCCACCTCCACGTCCCGGCGGAGCAGGCAGAGGCGCGCCAATGAGAATACCCGGGCAGAAAATGGACTTCAAGGTCCTGACAAGAGTTTTCGGATATGTAGGAGCAAAGTATAAGATTCTTATGCTGTTGGTAGCCGCTTGTATTTTCATTTCAAGTATCGCCAACGTATTCTCATCTCTCTTTCTCGGCTCCCTTATAGATGAACACATAAAGCCTATGCTCGAAAACGGAAGCACAGACTTTGCTCCGCTTCTTGCGATGCTTCTCAGAATGGCCTGCATTTTCCTTATGGGTATTGCTTCAACCTATATCTATAACATCATAATGGTTCATGTTGCCCAGGGTGTACTCAAGAGTGTCCGTGACGATATGTTCACCCATATGCAGTCCCTTCCCATAAAATATTTTGACACAAACAGCCACGGAGATATAATGAGCCGTTATACCAACGACATTGACACTCTCAGACAGATGATAAGCCAGACTATACCTCAGATTATCTCTTCAGCTGTCACCATAGTTTCGTCATTTGTTGCTATGATTTCCCAAAGCATCCCACTAACTGTTGTAGTTATCGTCTGCATATTCCTGATGATGCTCATCACAGGCAAAATTGCAGGCAACTCGGGTAAATTCTTCCTGAAGCAACAGGAGTCATTGGGCGGCATCAACGGATATATTGAAGAAATGATTACAGGACAGAAGGTCATCAAGGTTTTCTGTCACGAAGAAAAGTCCAAGGAAGGCTTTGATCAAAAAAACGAAGAGCTTTATCATAATGCATATTCAGCAAACAAATTTGTCAATATGCTCGGACCTATCAACAATAATCTCGGACATCTTCAGTACGTTATACTTGCGGTTATAGGTTGTTCTCTCGCTGTGCTCACTACCTCAGGAGCTATTCCCGAAAAAGGCTTCTTTTCCGTTTTTGCCGCTACCGCCGGCACGGTTGCAGCTTTTCTGCAACTTTCCAAGGGCTTCACTATGCCCATCAATATGATTTCCCAACAGATTAACTCCGTTGTTATGGCTATGGCCGGAGCTAAACGAATATTTGCTCTTTTAGATGAAGAAAAAGAAAAAGACGAGGGCTATGTTACTCTTGTCAACGCTAAGTATGATAACAACGGCAACATCACCGAAACCACCAAGCATACCGGTCTCTGGGCGTGGAAGCATCCTCACGAGGACGGCACTACAACCTATACAAAGCTTCAGGGCGAGGTCAGATTCTTCGATGTGGATTTCGGCTATAATGAAGAAAAAATCGTTCTTCACAATGTAACGCTATACGCTGAACCCGGTCAGAAGGTAGCCTTCGTAGGTGCAACAGGTGCCGGTAAAACTACCATCACCAACCTTATCAACCGTTTCTATGACATTGCTGACGGTAAAATAAGATACGATGGTATTAATATCAACAAGATCAAAAAATCAGATCTGCGTCGCTCGTTAGGCATTGTTCTTCAGGACACTAACCTTTTCACCGGCACTGTTATGGAAAATATCCGTTACGGCAATCTTGATGCAACAGATGAGCAGGTAATTGAAGCAGCTAAGCTTGCCAACGCCCATTCATTTATTTCAAGACTTCCCGAAGGCTATAACACTATGCTCACAGGCAACGGTGCAAATCTCTCTCAAGGTCAGAGACAGCTTCTTTCTATCGCACGTGCAGCTGTTGCCGATCCACCGGTTATGATTCTCGATGAGGCTACATCCTCAATTGACACCAGAACAGAAGCTATTGTGCAAAAGGGTATGGATGCTCTTATGAAGGGCAGAACAGTTTTCGTTATCGCTCACAGACTTTCAACAGTGCAGAATTCAGATGTTATAATGGTTCTTGAGCAAGGCGTGATTATCGAGCGTGGCACCCACGATGATCTTATAGCAAAAAAAGGCAAATACTATCAGCTTTATACGGGTGCATTTGAGCTGGAATAATCGTGAATTAGGAATTATAAGCTATGAATTGCGGGTAAGATAGTACTGAAAGGTACGGTCTGCCCGCATTTTTATAAAGCATAAATTCAGTTTTATTGAAAGTCTACAGAAAAAAGCATAGGGGTTCCGTGAAACCGCCGAAGCGATTTCCGATAGTGCCATCAAGGCACTATCGCGCCGTAAACGGCGACGGAGCCCGCCTGCCGTAACCGCAAACTTAAATAAAAACTTCTGCATTTTGGTTGACTTTACGAGACAAACTATAGTATAATAGTCAATATGGAAAATGTTCTTTATTTCTATAACATTCACATCGGCTTTGCCGATATATCACTCGTGCGAAGCATGAATATCACAATACCAAGTATTATCACAGGAGGTGGGTCTGAATTGGATAGTAGCGATAAACCTAACGGGTGCAATTTAACATTCGTGCAGACCCTGCCCTATTACGGATAATTTCCTTTTTCCGGCACTTTCTGCACAAAAGAAAGTCGGTGAAAAACATGAATGAAAATCTTTTCGGCGGTCTTTACAGACTGCTTGCAAAAAATCAGCTCAAAGAGCTGAAAGAAGAACTCTCTGACATGGCGTACCCCGATATTGCGGAATTTATTACAGACCTTGACGATGATAAGCTTGCAGTTAAAATATTCCGTATTTTGTCAAAGGATATCTCCGCTGATGTTTTTGCATACCTTGAGCCTGACAGACAGAGCGTTATTGTGCAGTCCATAACCGACAGTGAAATCGGCCGTCTTATGGATGACCTTTTCCTCGATGACGCCGTCGACTTCCTCGAAGAAGTTCCTGCCAACATCGTAAGAAGAGTTCTTGCCAATACAGATAAGGAAACCCGAGACCTTATCAACCGTTTCCTTAAATATCCCGAAAACTCGGCAGGAAGCGTTATGACCATTGAAATGGTTGAGCTTCATGACAGACTGACTGTTGCAGAGGCTATAAAAAACATCCGCCGCACAGGTGTTGATAAAGAAACAATATATACCTGCTATGTTATTGATGACGGACGTCATCTGGTTGGTACAATTCCCCTTCGCCGTTTGCTTTTAAACGAGGAGGACACCCTCATAACAGACATTATGACCGATGATGATCAGCTCGTTTTTGTAAAAACCATGGATGACCAGGAAGAAGTCGCAGCACTTGCAAAGAAATACGACCTTCTGTCAATTCCTGTTGTTGATAAAGAAGATCGCCTTGTCGGTATCATCACCATCGACGATATCGTCGACATTATCGAAGAAGAGGCAACGGAAGACTTCGAAAAGATGGCTTCACTTTTACCCTCAGAAGAAGGATACCTTAAGACAAGCGTATTCAATATGGCTAAAAACCGTATCGGCTGGCTTCTTATCCTTATGGTAACGGCTACCTTTACAGGTCAGATAATTGAAGGCTTTGAAAATCAGCTTGCAACAATTGCAGGTCTCACTGCCTGCATACCTATGCTTATGGGTACCGGCGGTAACTCCGGTAACCAGGCGTCAACTCTTATTATCCGTGGTCTTGCTCTTGGCGAGGTTAAAATCAAGGACTTTTTCAAGGTTCTCTGGAAGGAAATAAGAGTGTCCGTTATAGTAGGCGCTATTCTCGGTATTGCAAATGTTCTGAGAATGCTTGTCGTACGATTAGCTACCGGCAGTGATGTAACCAACAGTGTAATTCTTGTTGTTTCGCTTTCCGTAATTGCTGTGGTTATAGTTTCAAAGACTATCGGTTGTACCCTGCCGATTATTGCAAAAATGCTCAAGCTTGACCCTGCTCTTATGGCAGGTCCGCTTATCACAACTCTGGTGGATGCCATATCTCTCATAGTCTATTTCGGATTTGCCAGTGCTCTTATTCCTATGTAAAAAATCAAGTCCTGCGGACTCCCGACGACGGTTGGTAAGGAACGTGGGACTTATTTATGTAATAAACAAGAAATAATATAAAATAAAGGAGGCAGCCTGATTTGGCAAAAAGATTTTTATCCTTCACAAAAGGATACCGTATTCTGACACTCATATGCCCTATTATGGTTTTTCTCGATGTTATTATCGAAATTGAAATTCCCAAAGCAATGGGTAGAGTTGTCGATATTCTTTATCAGCTCAGTTCAGACGGTGTTGATCCCTCTCAGATCAAAAAAGAAATTATAATAAAGCTTCTTGAAATGCTCGGACTTTGCTTGTTTACTGTAGTTATAGGTTACATAGCTTCACGTTGCAGTGCCATTGCAAGTATGGGCTTCGGCGCAAATCTGAGAAGAGAGCTTTTTAACAGAATTCAGGATTTATCTTTTGAAAATATCGATAAGCTGAAAATCTCATCTCTTATTACCCGTATGACAAGTGACGTTTCAATGATTCAGGGTGTTTATAAGAACACTATCGTCACTTTTATCAAGGGTCCCTTTATGCTCATAACTGCACTTGCTTACGCTCTTAAAATCAGCAAAGAACTTTCTATGGCATTCACAATAGCTCTTCCCGCTATTGTAATAATCCTCTCGGTTATGGGTGTTGTTGCTGTACCTCTGGTCAAGAAAATGCTCAAGATAACAGACAAGTTCAACGGCGTTCTGCGCGGCAACATCAATGGTATCAGAGTTGTAAAATCCTTTGTAAGAGAAGAACACGAAAAGCAGAAGTTCGCAGAGGTAAACGAAGAAGTTATGAGAATGAACATAAAAACCCAGAAAATTTCTCTTTATCTCTCACCTGCGGTTATGTTTGTCATATACGGCTGTATGGTTTTCGCTTTATGGCGAGGCAGTGATCTTATCATAGATGGCAGAACAGGCCTCACCCCCGGTGAAATGACAACCTTTGTTTCTTATATTTCTCAGGTTCTCTCATCTCTTATGATGGTGCTTATGGTATTCCTCAGTATGATAATGGCTAAAGCCTCCATCGGCAGAATAGGCGAAATCTTCAAGCAGGAGCCAACAGTAAACGACAAGGATGCAGACCCTGAAGCTATAGTTGCCGACGGTAGCATAGAGTTCAGAGATGTAAGCTTCAAGTATAACGATTCCGCCGAGAAGAACATTCTTGAGGATATCAGCTTTTCCATAAAATCCGGTGAAACAATCGGCATCATAGGCGGTACCGGTTCATCAAAATCTACTCTTGTTCAGCTTATCCCGAGACTTTATGATACCGGCAAAGGCGAGGTGCTGATAGGTGGACGAAATGTAAAAAATTATACCTTCAAAAACCTCAGAAGCGAGATTTCCGTTGTCCTTCAGCAAAGCACTCTTTTCTCAGGTACCGTTATGGAAAATATCCGTTGGGGTGATCTTAACGCTACAGATGAAGAAGTCTTTGAGGCAGCAAAAATTGCTCAGGCTCACGATTTCATAAACGAGTTTGAAAAAGGCTATGACACAGAGCTCGGTCAGGGAGGCAACACGGTTTCAGGCGGTCAGAGACAGCGTCTCTGCATCGCAAGAGCTGTATTGAGAAAATCAAAAATTCTTATTTTCGACGACTCAACCAGTGCAGTCGATACAGCCACTGATGCTAAAATAAGAACCGCTCTGCGCAGCGAAAAATTCAAGGATACCACAAAAATAATCATAGCCCAGCGTATTACCTCAATTATGGATGCTGACAGAATTATCGTTATGGATAACGGCAGAATCGTAGGCATCGGAACACACGACGAGCTGACTAAGAATAATGAAATTTATAATGAGATCTTTGTTTCTCAGCAGGAAGGAGTGTTGGCACAATGAGCAAAACCCCTTTAAATGAAGAGAATAAAGAACCGGAGCTCATAAAAGAGCAGGACTCTGCAGAAAAAGCAGAATCAACCGAGACAAATGAAGCTTCTGTAGGCACCGATGTAAAAGAAGGCGCAAAAAAGAAAAAGGCGGCTACCCGCACAAGAAAAAAGAAGATACCCGAAAATGAAACAGAAGAAGAAAGAAAAGAGCGCGAGAAAAAAGAAGAAGAGAAGAAAAAGAAAAAGCCGAAGGATATCAAGCAGGCAACCAAAAGACTTCTCAGATACATTACAAGATATAAGTTTTTACTTGTAGTTGTTGCTTTTCTTGTTGTACTCACAACAGTGATAAGTGTTCTTTCATCTCTTGCTATGCTTCCTGTTTACGAGGTTCTTGAAGGAGTTATTTCAGGAAGTAACACCAATGGCCAGGAAGCTATGAAATCCATTGCAAACTGGCTTATCATCATGGCGGCAGGATATGCATTTTCAGCCTTGTTCAGCGTTATTTACTCAAGACTTATGCTCCACGTTTCCTCATATACCCTTATGAATATGCGCCGTGACCTTTTCAACCACATTCAGGGACTTCCCCTTGAATTCTTTGACAAGAGAAAAACAGGCGAAATTATGAGCCGCTTCACCAACGATATAAGCCGTGTCAGCGACCTTGTAAGCAACAACTTCCCGACACTCATATCCTCGGTCATTCAGGCGGTAATGACAATCACCATTATGATTATTTTCTCATGGAAGCTCACTCTTACAATCACTGTTGCTATTGTGTTGATGTTTGCAGTTGTTATCGGCATCACATCCAAATGCTCACCTCTTTTCAAGGCACAGCAAAAAGCCGTCGGTGAAGTTAATGGCTACACGGAGGAATATATCAAGGGTATAAAGGTTGTAAAGCTCTTCTGCTACGAAGAGAACACTAAAGCCACCTTCAACGAGCTTAACGAAAACTATCGTAAAATCGGTGTAAAAGCCAACATCATAGGCGGTTTTATGTCACCGCTTATGTCAATGATTACAAGAATCAATTATGCTATTGTTGTTGTTCTTGGCGCTACCCTTGTTTTAAATGGTGAAATGAGTGTTGCTACCCTCATCACCTATCTCGATAAGTCAAAGAGCTACGCCTCTCCCATAGCTTCAATAGCAAGTACCTACAGCTCCCTTATTTCCGCTCTTGCAGGCGCTGAAAGAGTCTTCGAAATCCTTGATACTCCCAACGAAACAGATGAAGGCCGTATAACACTTGTAAGACTTCTCAGGAATGCTCTCGGTGAGGACGAGGAAACCGACTCTCCCGAAGGCAGATTTGCATGGAAGGTACCTGAAAACGACAGCTACAGATATGTTGATGTCAAAGGTAATATTGAAGTTAAAGATGTAACCTTCGCTTATGTCGAGGGTACCGATGTCATCAAAAATATTGATGTTACAGCAAAAAGTGGTCAGAAGGTTGCTTTTGTAGGTTCTACAGGTGCAGGAAAAACAACTATTACCAATCTCATTAACCGTTTCTATGAAATTGACCGCGGTGAAATCACTTATGACGGTATAAATATCAAAGACATCAAGAAGGATGATCTTCGTCATTCTATGGCAATGGTACTCCAGGACACCAAGCTCTTTGCAGGCACTATTGCTGACAATATACGTTACGGCAAGCTCGATGCAACAGATGAAGAGGTTATTGCCGCTGCAAAGCTGGCTAATGCTCACTCATTTATTGAAAAGCTTCCCGACGGATATGACACTGAGATCAGAGCTGATGCTGTAAACATAAGCGTAGGACAGGCTCAGCTTATCAATATTGCCCGTGCAGCCATTGCCGGTGCTCCCCTTCTCATTCTCGATGAAGCTACTTCATCAGTTGATACCCGAACAGAACGCCTTATAGAAAAAGGTATGGACGCTCTTATGGAGAACAGAACAGTATTTGTTATTGCTCACAGACTTTCAACTGTAAGAAACTCTCAGAACATTGTTGTTCTTGAAAAGGGTGAAATCATTGAAGAGGGCGATCATCAGACTCTCATTGATCAGGGCGGAAAGTATTATCAGCTTTACACCGGCACCTTTGAGATGGAATAATAGTGTAATAAGCAGCAAAGTTTGCAGAATGTGGGACAAAGTCCACCACAAAACATACAGCAAACAGCACAGTTCGCTTCAAAATGAACTGTGCTGTTATTTTTTCTCTTTCTACCCCATATTCTTTACAGGGTCAACCCAGGCACCGCCACGGACAATTTCAAAATGCAAATGGCTCTCCTGTTTGCTTTCGCAAGGGATATTGCCAACCTTACCGATAATATCTCCTTTGGATACAACATCATCAATTATAACTGTTGTCCCCTGCTCCATGCCACAGTATCTACCAATAAAATCACCGTAGTCAACTTCAATACAGTATCCCCATGACGGATCAGCTATAACCCTGACCACCTTGCCATTACCTATACTTTTTGCCTCTGTACCCTGCTCACAAGCAAAGTCTGTACCCTTGTGAATACGCCAGTCTTCCATTGTTACATCATAAACGGGACTGACAGAAAATCCTCTGTCAATTTCACCCGTAAGAGGATAAATATAAGATTCATTGCTGAACACCTCAACGGGCTCGGTTTCACTCTCGTCAGTAGCCTGAGTCATAATCTGAGTTGTCACTGTTGTACTCTGCTGTGTTTCTTTCGCCGTAGTTTTTTCCTCAGCAGATTCCCTGACAGTGTCAGTAACCTCTTCATCATATTTTCTGGGATCGCTTACGTTTGTCTGATTCTTTTCCACCTGCTCCAAGGTTGTGGGGATATCAAGATCACGAAGCATATTCATTGAAGAATTATATACAAAAGCAATTGCCGCAACAATCAGAATAAAGCTGAATGCTGCGGTAATATAAAACCCCTTACCTGAAGCAATTTTTTCTATGATATTCTTTTTCTTGCTCATATCAGATTCCACCGTTTCTATTCTTTTAGTTGGTTTTATTATTTCTTCCCTATGTAAAAATTATACTCAGAAGCGAAAAAACACAAAAAATTTACAATTTCGCGCGAACAAATGTTTGCATTTTCGTTTTTTATGTGCTATAATGACCTCGTAGACGAACATTTGTGTTTTTCAGCATTATTCTGCAAAAAACGACTTTTTATACAACTTACTGAAAGGAGTATCCTTATGAGTTATGATTTAACTGATAACCAACAAGCTATACTTGATTTTTTGAAAGAGCGTTCCGGCAGTGGTGTGCCGCCGACAGTCAGAGAAATCTGTCAGGCTGTAGGTCTTCGCTCCACCTCCTCGGTGCAGGCTAACCTCCTTGCCCTCGAAGAAAAAGGATATATTATGCGAGACCCTATGCACAAGCGTTCTATCAGGATCGTCGGTCAGAGCGAAAACGTAAGACACGTGCCCCTTCTTGGTGTTGTCACTGCAGGTCTGCCCATTCTTGCAACAAAGTCGGAGGCCAAGCGGTCTTAGGAAGACAAGGGTCTCTTACAACTCCTTGGCTCACAGAACGACATGGCTACGATCCGACTTGCACAAGCGTTCTATCAGGATCGTCGGTCAGAGCGAAAACGTAAGACACGTGCCCCTTCTTGGTGTTGTCACTGCAGGTCTGCCCATTCTTGCAACA
>JAZQUF010000041.1:0-11059 GCA_045631165.1 Acutalibacteraceae bacterium | reverse complement strand
TATTAAGCTCCAGCTTGAAACAGAAAAGCTTGAAAAGTTCATCGGCGGTATCGCTGGTATGAAGAAGCAGCCCGCTGCACTCTTCGTAGTAGACCCCAGAAAAGAAAAGATTGCTATCGCTGAAGCTCACAAGCTCGGTATTCCCGTAGTAGCTATCGTTGACACAAACTGTGATCCCGACGAAGTTGACTATGTAATCCCCGGTAACGATGACGCTATCCGTGCAGTAAGACTTATTGCAGGTGCTATGGCTGACGCTGTTATCGAAGGCAGACAGGGCGAATCAAACGCTCCTGTAGCAGAAGAAGCTGCTGAAGAAGCAGAAGTTGCTGCTGAATAATTTTTGATATTAACTTTACTATTATATAAATAGGAGGAAATTAATTATGGCATTTACAGCTAAAGACGTACAGGCTCTTCGTGAGAAGACAGGCGTTGGTATGATGGATTGTAAGAAGGCTCTTGTAGAAGCTGACGGTGATGTAGATAAGGCTATGGACATCCTCAGAGAAAAGGGTCTTGCTTCAGCTACTAAGAAGGCAAGCCGTGTTGCTGCTGAAGGTATCGTAGCAGCTTACAACGACGGTAAAGCAGGTGCTCTTGTAGAAATCAACTGCGAAACAGACTTCGTTGCTAAGGGTGAACCCTTTGTTAAGCTTGCTGACAAAATCGTTAAGACTGTTGTTGCTGCAAAGCCCGCTGATGTTGAGGCTCTTCTTGCAACAAAGGCTATTGATTCAAACTTCACAGTTGAAGAAGAAGTTCAGGAAGTATTCCTTGCTCTTCGTGAAAATATGAAGGTTCGTAGATTTGCTCTTGTTGAAGGTCACGTTGCAACTTATATCCATGCTGGTGGTAGCGTTGGTGTTATTGTTGCATTTGATGTTGACGACGAAACAGCTGCTAAGGCTGAATTCGAAGCAATGGGCAAGAACGTTGCTATGCAGATCGCTGCTATGAGCCCCGAATATCTCAGCAAGGCTGATATCTCAGATGAAGAACTTGCTAAGATGAAGTCAATCACAATCGACAGCGCTCTCAACAAGCCTGATTCACTTCCCATCCCTGTTCTCAACAGCCTCATCGAAGAAGCTATCAACGAGAAGAAGTGGAGCGAAGATGATATCACAATCTATCAGGGTCTCGATCAGAAGCAGAGAAAGAATTTCGTAAACTTCATTTCAGACGCTGCTTACGCAACACTTGTTGAAATCGCTCTTGCTCACAAGGCAGAAATCGCTGACAACAAGATCTTCGTTGGTCTTGTTCAGGGTCGTCTTTCAAAGCAGATCAAGGAAGTTTGCCTTCTTGAACAGACATTCGTTCGTTCAGACCTCTTCGAAGGTGACGTTAACGGCTACATCAATTCAGTTGCTAAGGCTCTTGGCGCTGATATTAAGGCTACAAGCTTCACACGTTTCGCTAAGGGTGAAGGTATCGAAAAGAAAGTTGACGATTTCGCAGCAGAAATCGCTTCAATGGTTAAATAAGTTTAGTCCCATTAAATCCTCCTCAATTTTTGGGGAGGATTTTTTAACTTTTGATATTATTTATCTGTTTAGGTATGATGAAAGCATAAAGAGTAGAATTCAAAAAATATATTTATAAATATTCGAATTCACTTGACAATTATACATAAATATGTATAATATACCTATTGTATGCATAAAATATGCATAAATATCCTTTAAAGAAGGTTTTTCTATGAATAAAATCAAGGTTTTTATTGATGGTCAGGCCGGTACGACAGGTCTGCAATTAAAAAGCAAATTGGTAAATCACCCTGGTGTGACTTTACTTGAGATAGATGAAGACATGCGTAAGGATACGAGCGAAAGACAGCGCCTTATGAATGACAGCGATGTAGTGTTTCTGTGTCTGCCTGACGCGGCTGCAATTGAAGCTGTGAAGCTTGTCACAAATCCTGAAACTGTAATTATAGATGCCAGTACTGCTCACAGAACTGCTGATGGCTGGACTTATGGTTTCCCCGAGCTTTCAGATAAGCACTATGAAAACATAAAAAATGCCAAGAGAATAGCTAACCCGGGTTGTCATGCAACAGGCTTCATCTCGATTGTTTATCCCTTAGTCAGTTCAGGAATTATGTCTGAGAATTATCCTGTAACTGCTCACAGTATAACGGGTTATAGCGGTGGCGGTAATAAAATGATCGCCGATTATGAAAATCCCGACAGAGAAGAAGAAATCGGTACACCGAGACAGTATGGTCTTTCTCAGATGCATAAACATCTGCCTGAAATGAAAACGGTTACGGGGCTTGACAGTGAGCCTGTTTTCAATCCTATAGTAAGCGATTACTACTGTGGAATGGCAGTGTCTGTACCAATTTACACTAAACTTTTGAATAAGCAGATGAATGCTGATGAGCTTTATACATTTTTCAGTGATTATTATAAAGACAGTGAATTTATCTCAGTTCACAAAGCTCCTGAAAGTGGGTTTCTTTCGCCTATAGGCTTAGAGGGTACTAACAAGATGAAAATTCACATCTGCGGTAACGATGACAGAATAACAATTACATCTGTATTTGATAATCTGGGCAAGGGTGCATCATCAGCCGCTATTGAAAATATGAACATTGCTATGGGCTTTGAAATTACCACAGCATTGTAATGAAGAGAGGTTTAACTATGAAATATATTGATGGTGGCGTAACTGCTGCAAAAGGCTTTAAGGCTTCGGGTATCCACTGCGGTATCAGAAAGAATCAGACTAAAAAAGACCTTGCTATGATAGTCAGTGACACTAAGTGTACCGCTGCGGCAGTGTATACACAGAATAAGGTTTACGGTGCACCAATCACTGTCACAAGAAATAACATTGCTGACGGATTTGCTCAGGCTGTTATCTGCAACAGCGGTAATGCCAACACCTGTAATGCTGACGGTGTAGAAAAAGCTGAAATGATGTGCGATATCGCATCAAATGCGCTTGGTATTGACAGTAAGGATGTCATCGTCGCTTCAACGGGTGTTATCGGTATGACTCTTGATGTTGCTCCTATTGCTGAGGGTGCTCCTGCACTTGCTGCTCAGTTGAGTGAAAACGGCGGTCACGACTGTGCTGAAGCTATTATGACAACTGACACCTTACCTAAAGAAGTTGCAGTTGAAATGGAAATCGGCGGTAAAAAAGTAACTCTCGGTGCTTGCTGCAAGGGATCAGGTATGATTCATCCTAATATGGCTACGATGCTTTGCTTTATGACGACAGACTGTAACATTAGCTCAGAATATTTACAGAAAGCTCTCAGTGAGGTTGTAAAAGATACATTTAATATGATCAGTGTTGATGGTGATACTTCGACTAACGATATGGTCTGCATCATGGCTAACGGTAAGGCTGACAATACTATTATTGACAGCTATAGTGTTGATTTCGAGACCTTTAAGCAAGCGCTTATGTCGGTGTCCGTTAAGCTTTCACGTCTTATCGCAGGTGACGGTGAGGGGGCTCAGCGACTTCTCGAGTGTACTGTGAAAAATGCTCCCGATGAAGTAACAGCTAAGAAGATTGCTAAGAGTATTATCTGTTCTTCACTTGTTAAAACTGCTATGTTCGGTGCTGATGCAAACTGGGGCAGAATTCTTTGTGCCATCGGTTATACAGAGGGTGATTTTAAGGTTGACGAAATTGAAGTTTCACTATCATCCTGCAAGGGCACTGTTAAAGTTTGCGAACACGGTGCAGGTATATCTTTCAGCGAGGAAAAAGCTAAAGAAATACTCCTTGAGAGTGAAATCACTCTTGATGTCAATATGAACCAGGGTGAGTATTCAGCTACTGCGTGGGGCTGTGACCTTACTTATGACTATGTTAAAATCAACGGCGATTATCGCACATAAGAGGTGGATAAAATGAATTCAATTAATCCGGCAATGAAAGCACAGATTCTGACTGATGCGCTCCCATACATACAGAAATACTATGGCAAAACCGTTGTTGTAAAATATGGCGGTAATGCTATGATTAACCCTGAACTCAAATATGCCGTTATGAGCGATATCATACTTCTTTCTCTTGTTGGCATTAAGGTTGTTCTTGTACACGGTGGTGGCCCTGAAATAAGCGGAATGCTCAAGAAACTCGGTATAGAATCAAAATTCGTCAATGGTTTAAGATATACAGATAAGGACACTGCCGAGGTTGTGCAGATGGTTCTTTCAGGTAAGACTAACAAAGACCTCGTATCCCTCATTGAAAAAGAGGGTGGCAAGGCTCTCGGTTTTTGTGGTATTGATGGTGGTATGATAAAGTGCGTCAAGAAGTGCGATGATGAATTTGATTACGGATATGTTGGTGAGATTACAGAAATCAATCCGGCGCCTATTGCTAAAGCTCTTGAAGAAAGCTATATTCCTGTTATTGCTACTGTTGGTATCGATGATGAGGGTCAGGTATATAACATCAATGCTGATACTGCTGCAGCTGAAATTGCGGCGGCACTTGGTGCAGAAAATATTATTACGCTTACTGATATTCCCGGACTTCTCCGTGATGTTAATGATACTGATACTCTCATAAGTGAAATTCATGTTGATGAGGTAGCTTCGCTTATTGACAGCGGAATTATCTCAGGTGGTATGATTCCAAAAATGTTGTCTTGTGAGAAGGCAGTACGTTCAGGTGTTAAAAAGGCTGTTATGATAGACGGCAGAGTACCCCATTCAATTCTTATTGAAATGTTTTCAAGTGAAGGTATCGGTACTCTTATGACAAAGTGAGGAAAAACAATGAGTAATTTTGATATTGTAAGTGCAAATGATAAGCAATATGTTGCTAATACCTACGGAAGATTTCCTGTTGCTGTTAAAGAGGGTAAGGGTGCTCTTTGCAAGGATTTTGATGGTAAGGAATACATTGACTTTTCAAGCGGTATTGGCGTAAATTCACTCGGTTTCTGTGATGACGGCTGGGTGAGCGCTGTAACAAAACAGCTGACCACTCTACAGCATATTTCTAACCTTTACTATACAGAGCCTTGCATTAATACTGCTAAGCTTCTTTGTGAAAAGACAGGTATGAAAAAGGTTTTCTTCTCAAACAGTGGTGCTGAAAGTAACGAAGGCGCTATCAAGTGCGCGAGAAAATACAGCTACACAAAGTACGGTGAGGGTAGAAACAAGGTTATCACTCTTGTTAATTCATTCCACGGCAGAACTGTGACAACTCTCGCTGCAACAGGTCAGGATGTTTTTCACAAGTATTTCTTCCCATTTACAGAGGGTTTTGAGTATGTGGAGGCTAATAATCTTGATGCACTTAAAACAGCTCTTGACGGCAGTGTGTGTGCAGTTATGATGGAGCTGATTCAAGGTGAGGGAGGCGTTATGCCTCTTGATAAGGCTTATGTCAAGGAAGTCAGAAAACTCTGCGATGATAATGATATAATACTTATTGTTGATGAGGTTCAGACAGGCGTCGGAAGAACAGGTAAGCTTTTCTGCTTCCAGAATTATGACATAATGCCCGATGTTGTTTCAGTCGCTAAGGGAATAGGTGGAGGTCTTCCTCTTGGTTGTGTTATGTTCTCAGAGAAAACTGAAAATGTATTTGTAGCAGGTGATCACGCTACAACCTTTGGCGGTAACCCCGTAGCTACTGCAGGCGCTGAATATATTCTTAAAACTATGGATGATGCTTTCCTTGATGATGTAACCGCAAAGGGTGAGTATATGAGAGAAAAAATTCTCGCTATGCCTCACGTTGCCGGCATTGACGGCTTAGGTCTTATGATGGGTATCCGTCTTGATGATAGCATAATAAGTTCAGATGTCGTCAAAAAAGGTATCGCCAATGGTGTGCTTCTGCTTACCGCAAAGGCTAAGGTGAGACTTCTGCCACCGCTTAATATCACATATGATGAAATTGACAGAGGCTTAGAAGCTCTAAATAAAGCATTAAGTGAATAAAATTTGTTGAAACGGATGTAATTTTTTATTGCATCCGTATTCTTTTTGTTGAAAATATAAAAACAATGTGATATAATTAAACAGAATATAACGCCTGACTTTTTTGTTGTGGCTGATGAAAAGGAGAAATCTATGAAAATTAGTTTAAACGGTTCATGGAAATTCAAAAAATATTCTGATGTTAAGTGGCTTGATGCGACAGTGCCTGGATGCAACTATCTTGACCTTATGGCAAATGGTGTTATTGAAGATCCGTTTGTCGGCCTCAACGAAAAAGATTGTTATTTTGTTGCTGAGGCAGATTGGGAATATGAAAAGAATGTCAGGTTGGCAGCTGAAGATTTGAATCATCAGGAAATCTACCTTAAGTGTGATATGCTCGATACACTCTGTGATGTTTTTGTCAACGGTGTTAAAATTGCTTATACTGAAAACTGTCATATAAGATATGCATTTGAGATTAAAGAATATCTTAAAGCAGGGGAGAATACTTTCAAATTTTACTTCCATTCACCTGTATGCTATGTAAGAAACATAGCTAAATCAAAACCCGTACCGCCCAATGCTAACGGTCAGAATGGTGTCTGCTTTGTTCGTAAGCCTCAATGCCATTTCGGTTGGGACTGGGGCCCTGTGCTTCCTCCCAGCGGTATTTCAGGTGATATTTATATTGAGGGTATAGACACTGCTGAGGTAATGGAAATAATTCCTGTTCAGAAGCATTATGACGGCAAGGTTGACATTGATGTTAAAGCTGTAATAAGAAAGTTTGATGACAAGGCAGTAGACTGTGTTGTTACTCTTACTTGTCCTGATGGCAGTGTGCAGAAAATTGAAGCTGAATCAGGTGTATTTACAGTTGAAAAACCTGAACTTTGGTGGACTTATGAGCTTTCAGGTAAAGACAAGCAGCCTCTTTATACACTCAAGGCGCAGGCTATTTGTGATGGCAAGGTAATTAGCGAAAAAGAAATCAAAATAGGTCTTCGCACTGTTTATCTTAACAGAAGTCGTGACAAGTGGGGCGAGAACTTCCAGTTCGTTCTCAACGGTGTGCCGGTGTTTGCTAAGGGTGGCAACTATATCCCTTCAGACAGCTTCATTAATCGTTTTGATAATAAGAGACTCACTGAAATGCTTCAGGCTGCAAGATTTTCAAACTTCAACATCATCCGTGTTTGGGGTGGCGGCTTCTATGAAAGTGACGACTTCTATAATATGTGTGACGAGATGGGTATTCTCTTATGGCAGGACTTTGCCTTTGCCTGTATGCCATATCCCTTCTTTGAGGATGATTTCCTTGCAAACGTCAAGAACGAAATTGAATGCAATGTAAAGCGTCTGAGACATCATGCATCTCTTGCTCTCTGGAGTGGTAACAATGAAATTGAGACTATGTCCGGCGGCTGGATGAATATGAGAAAATATATTAAGTGGACAGAAATTTTCTTCTATCAGATACTTGAAAAGGAAATAAGAAAATACGACACAGTAACATCATTTATCCCCGGCTCACCTTGTGGTTCAGCTTATGGTGAGGGTGTCAATAGTGACAATGTCGGAGATACTCATCTTTGGAGTGTATGGCATGGTATGGCTTCAATGAAAGAATACAGAAACAGAATGACACGTTTCTGCAGTGAGTTCGGTTTTGAAAGCTTGCCTGATATCAAGACAATCAGACTCTTCGCTGAAGAAAAAGATTATAGCCTCGACAGTGACGTCTTTACCAACCATCAGAAATGTGGCAGTGGTAATGATAAGATGTTCTACTATATACGCTCAAGATTTAATCTTCCGCAGAATTTCGAGGACTTCATCTATTTGTCACAGGTAACACAGATGGAATGTATCAGTGATGCTACTGAGCATTGGAGAAGAAATAAGGGTCGCTGTAACGGTGCTATTTACTGGCAGTTCAACGATTGTTGGCCTGTATGCTCATGGGCTAGTATCGACTACTACGGTAACTACAAGGCACTACAGTATTCCGCAAGACATTTTAATGCACCTCTCAGTGTTTCTGTAGAGGATAACGAAGATTACATTAAAATTCATGTACTCAATGACCTCAAAGACGAGCAGAAGGTTACTGTTCGCTATGACTTATTTGACTTCTCAAGAGGTAGCCTGAAATTCGAGGAGAAAGAAATAACTGTAGATGCAGTTGAAAATGAAGAAGTCTTTACCTTGTGGACAGAGGATCTCAGAAAGAAATTCAGTCTTAAAAAGTCAGGTATACTTGTAAGACTCTATAAAGATGGTGAAGTTGTTTCAAGAAAGACATTCCTTTTCTCGCAGGAAAAGAATCTTCTTATGCCCAAGACAAAGCTTGTTCTTGAGTCTAAGGTTGAGGGTAACAACATAGCTGTTACAGTAACCGCTGATAAATTTGCAAGACTCGTATGTGTATCATCCGATATTTCACTTAAGCCTTTCAGTGATAACTATTTTGACCTGCTTCCCGGTGAAAGTGCAACTGTTTATATACCTTTTGAAGATGGTTTGGATGAGAAGGATCAGATTGCTGCTATCAAGGCTGTTTCTCTTACGGATATTCCTACTAGAAAAATCACAACCAAGGAGATGTTCAGTCAGGCTAAGATGATGCTTTCACCTTACAACATCGGCAACTGTATATTCCACAGAAGTGTACCCAAGGATATTAAGCTTAACTGATATAGCAACGTAGATTTTTTGATATGAATTATGCTCAGGAGGACTAATATGAAGTATCAGATAAAGAAACTTTTAATCAATAATTTTGAAGTGTACGAGGAAAACAAGCTTCCCGGAAGAAGCTATTACATTCCTTATACAGATAAAGAATTGCTTGGCGGTAAATCAGCTGTAGATGAGCGCTTCGGCTCGGATATGGTTACTGTTTTATCCGGTGAATGGGATTTCAAGTACTATAAGCAGATTACCCGACTTCCTAATATCATTGATACAGAAAACATAATCTTTGATAAAATTACTGTTCCCTCAGTATGGCAGAGAACAGGTTATGAACAACCTTGTTATATTAACACAAGATATGAATTTCCGATGACTCTTCCGAATGTACCTGATGAGATGTCAGCAGGTGTTTATGTTAAGAAGTTCAACATTAAGAACACAGCTAACCCGATTATCACTTTCCTTGGTGTTTGTTCAAGCCTCACACTCTATGTCAACGGAGAGTATGTGGGCTACAGTGAGGGTAGCCACAACAGTGCAGAGTTCAATCTTAAAGATTATGTCAAAACGGGTGAAAACGAGCTTCTTGCTATTGTAACAAAGTGGTGTAACGGTACATATCTTGAATGCCAGGATATGTTCAGAGATAACGGTATCTTCCGTGATGTTTATATTACTGAGAACCCTGCTGAATACATTAACGATTATGCTGTTAAGACAATGAAAGTCGGCAGTGAATATAAGCTCAGTGTTGATATCGATATAGTCGGAGATGATCTTAAAGGTAAAACAATCTCAGCTGAGCTTTATTATGGTGAGGAGAAGATTGCTGAAAAGACCTGCGATGCAAACAGAGCATCATTTATAAACTTCGGTTCTCTTCAGGTGAAAGAGTGGAATGCTGAAAATCCTGAACTCTATACTCTTTATCTTTCGCTTAATGACGGCAGTGAAGCTGTTGAATACATCAGAAAGAAGATCGGATTCAAGACTGTTAAAATTAACGGTGAGGTCTTTACCTTCAACGGTGCACCTATTAAATTCAAAGGTGTAAACCATCATGATACCCATTATAAAACAGGTTTTGTAATGAATGGTGAAGATTTGCTTAAAGATGTTAAGCTTATGAAAGAGTTTAACTGTAACGCTGTTCGTACCTCTCACTATCCGCCTGATCCTATATTCCTTGACCTTTGCGATGAATATGGTCTTTATGTTATTGACGAGGCTGATATTGAAACTCACGGTACACAGTTTAATGAGGGATTGAGATTTACGGGTAAGCCAAACGTTATTTCTAATGATAAAAATTGGCTTTCGAGATATAAGGACAGAGTATTCCGTATGTATCAGCGTGATAAAAATCATCCGTCCATTACTATGTGGAGTCTCGGTAACGAGTCAGGCGGTTGGAAAAATCACGATGCTTGCTGCGATATGCTTAAGTCTTATACAGATATTCCTGTGCACTATGAGGGCGCAATCAGAACTCCGCGTGGTTCTTATGACGTAATCTCCGAAATGTATCAGATTCCGTCACTTCTTGAAAAGATAGGTGAGCATAAGCTTACAAAGAGATATAAAAATAAGCCTCACTTCCTTTGCGAATACTGCCATGCAATGGGTGTTGGCCCCGGCTCACTCGAGGATTATTGGGAGCTTATTTATAAGTATGAAAACCTCTCTGGTGGCTGTATATGGGAATGGGCTGACCATAGTGTATATGATGAAAACGCTAAATATAAATACACCTATGGCGGCGACCACGGTGAAAAAATTCACGATGGTAACTTCTGTGTTGATGGCCTTTTCTATCCCGACAGAACACCTCATACGGGCGCTTATGAAATGAAAGCGGTTTACAGACCTTTGAGATGCGAAAAAGCAGGTGAAAAGATCTATCGATTCAGAAATACAAACGCTTTCACGAAATCTGATATATATAATGTTGGCTATAATCTTGTGATTGATGGTGTTGTAGCTGAAAATGGTACACTTAATCTTGATATTCAGCCTCTCTGCAGTGCTGAAATAAAGATTGACCATGCGGATATTGATCGCGATAAGGATGCATTCATTAACTTTATTTATACCGATAAAGACGGTAACGATATCGCAAAAGAGCAGATTGTACTCAATCAAAAAGTTAAAGAGCCTGAGTATATCGAAAAGAAAAAGGCTGAATTTACCCGCAAGAAAGACAAGCTCGTTGTTGATTTTGAAGGTGGCAATGCAATTTTTTCACTTGAAACCGGTTCACTTATCAGCTATGTTATCGGCGGAAAAGAGATGCTTAGTGACAACAACGGATTTAACCATAATTTATACAGAGCTTTCCTTGACAATGACCCCAGACAGAAGGATGCCTGGATTGATGCGGGTTATGATGACTATAAATGCAATTGCACTGATTTTGAGGTTGAACTCAAAAAAGATAAGGCAGA
>JAZQUF010000040.1:0-8115 GCA_045631165.1 Acutalibacteraceae bacterium | reverse complement strand
GATGGCAGTAATCGGTTCACTTATCGCTATCGTTGTTGTTAAGCAGATGTTCGGCGGTATCGGTCAGAACTTTGTAAACCCTGCTATGACAGCAAGAATTATCCTTATGACATCATTCCCCACAGCTATGGCTAAGTGGGTGGTGCCTTTCACAGATACATGGAGTGCTGATGCTGTTACATCAGCTACACCTATGGCTACTCTTGCCACCTTAAAGCCTCTTGATGTTTCAGCAGCAGCTGACGCTCTTCCCTCGCTTACTGATATGCTTATCGGTAAACACGGCGGTTCAATGGGTGAGGTTTGCTCCATCGCTCTTATCATTGGCGGTCTTTACCTTATCGCAAGAAAGGTTATTTCTCCCATCATTCCCTTTACATTTATCGGCACAGTAGCTGTATTTATGTTCCTTACAGGTAAGGGCAATATGGACTTTGTTGCTTATGAGCTTCTCGGTGGTGGCCTTATGCTTGGTGCTTTCTTTATGGCAACAGACTACTCAACATCACCCATCAACAAAAAAGGCAAGATCATCTTCGGTATCGGTTGCGGTCTTATCACATCAGTAATCCGTATTTTCGGTTCACTTCCCGAAGGTGTATCTTTCTCAATCATACTTATGAATATCCTCGTTCCTCACATCGAGAATATGACAACTCCCAAGCCCTTTGGTGCAGTTAAAGAGAAAAAGGCAAAGGGGGAAGCTAAGGCATGAAAAAGATGAATCTTAAAGAAATCCTTATCCCCACAATTGCTCTTCTGGTTATCTGTCTTGTGGCTACAACACTTCTTGCTTTCACAAACAGCATTACAATGGAAAAGATTGCCATTAATGCTGTTGAAACAGAAAAGGCAAGCCGTATGCTTGTTCTTCCCGAGGGCAAGGAATACGGTGAAGTTACAACGCTCAACAGTGGCATTACATACTGCATCGGTACAAACGAAGCAGGTGAAGAAGTCGGTTATGTATTCACAGCAGGTGCAAAAGGCTACGGCGGTACAGTATCAGTAATGGTCGGTATCGGCAAGGACGGTGCTATCACAGGTCTTGAGATTCTCTCACACGCTGAAACTCCCGGTCTTGGTGCAAATGCAGTAAAGCCTGATTTCAAAGATCGTTTCATCGGCAAGTCAGGTGAACTTACAGTTGATAAAAATTCAAACGATGGTCAGAATGTGCAGGCTATTACAGCTGCAACAATCACATCAAAGGCTGTTGTAAGTGCAGTTAATGCAATCACGGCAGCATACGGAGAAATTACAGGAGGTGCAAACTAATGGCTGAAAAGAAAAAGTTAGGTAAAGAGCTTACCAAAGGCATTATAGTTGAAAACCCTGTTCTTCGTCTTGTGCTCGGTACTTGCCCAACTCTTGCTACAACAACTTCAGTTGAAAGTGCTATCGGTATGGGTCTTGCAGCATCAATCGTTCTTATCTGCTCAAACGTAGTTATTTCTGCGCTTCGCAAGGTAATTCCCGACAAGGTAAGAATCCCCGCTTACATCGTAATTATCGCTTCATTCGTTACAATAGTACAGATGGTAGTTAAAGCTTTTCTGCCCTCACTTGATGAGCAGCTTGGCGTTTATCTTCCTCTTATCGTTGTTAACTGTATCATCCTCGGCAGAGCTGAGGCATTCGCAAACAAAAATTCCGTTATTGCTTCGGCTGTTGACGGCTTAGGTATGGGTATCGGCTTCACTGCAGCTCTCTTCCTTATGGGTTCTGTCCGTGAAATCTTCGGTGCAGGCACATTTCTGGGCACCAGTATTCCCTTCCTTTCAGAAAATCCCATGCTTATTTTTATCCTTCCTCCCGGTGGCTTCTTTGTTTACGGTATTCTTATGGCTGCTGTTAATAAGCTTGCCGAAAGCAAGGGCAAGAAAAAAGCAGAGCTTCGTGGCTGTGAGGCTTGTCCTATGGCAGCTACATGTGCTACTAAAAAATGCGAAAAGAAGGAGGTGGCTGAGTCATGACAATGACAAAAGAACTTATTTCAATTCTTCTTACAGCTATCCTCACTCAGAACTTCGTTCTTGCTAAGTTCCTGGGTATATGCCCCTTCCTTGGTGTATCCAAGAAGCTTAATACAGCTGTTGGTATGAGTGCTGCGGTTATCTTCGTTATGGCACTTGCTACAGCAGTTACTTATCCTATTAATCATCTCTTACTTGTAAAGTTCGACCTTGAATACCTTCAGACTATCGTATTCATTCTCGTAATTGCTGCACTTGTTCAGCTTGTAGAAATCATCCTCAAGAAGTATATACCCGCACTTTATAATGCACTTGGTATCTATCTTCCTCTTATCACAACAAACTGCGCAGTACTCGGTGTAGTTATCCTCAACGTTGATAATGGTTATGGTTTTGCTCAGTCAATGTTCAGCTCAGTTGGCGCAGGTCTCGGATTTATGGTTGCAATGGTTATGTTTGCAGGTGTCAGAGAAAGACTTGAATCCTGCGAAGTGCCCAAGTTTATGCAGGGACTTCCCATCACACTCGTTGCAGCATCATTGGTTTCCGTATCCTTTTTAGGCTTTACGGGTATCGTTGAAAATATTTTCGGTTAAGGAGGCAATAAGATGAACTCAATTGTTATAGCAGTCGCAGTTGTTGCGGCTATCGGTCTTATCGCAGGTCTTGGTCTTGCAATAGCCTCAATCGTTTTTGCAGTACCCGTTGACGAAAAAGAAGTAAAGGTACGTGAGTGTCTCCCCGGTGCTAACTGTGGTGCTTGCGGTTACACAGGTTGTGACGGTTATGCAGGTGCTCTTGCTAAGGGTGAAACTCAGGAATGTACTCTTTGTATCCCCGGCGGTAATGACACTGCTAAGGCTATTGCAGATATTATGGGTCTTGCAGCAGGTGAAATGGTACCTATGGTAGCAGCAGTTATGTGTCAGGGTAACAAGCACAATGTAGAAGAAAAGCTCGAATACAGCGGTGTTAAGTCTTGCAAGATTGCAACTCAGCTTTTCGGTGGCCCAAAAAACTGTGTACACGGCTGTATCGGTTTTGGTGACTGTGTAGAAGTTTGTCCTTATGAAGCTATCTTCATTTGCGATGGCGTTGCAAGAATCAATCCTGATAAGTGTAAGGCTTGTAAAATGTGTATAAAGACTTGTCCGAGAAATCTTATCGACCTCTTCCCTCTCAATATGGAAAAGGCTGCAGTGCTTTGCAAAAACCACGATAAAGGTGCTCAGACAAGAAAACAGTGCAAGACAGGCTGTATCGGTTGTATGAAGTGTGCAAAGGCTTGTCCTTCAGATGCTGTCAGGGTTGAAAACTTCTGCGCATCAGTTGACTATGACAAGTGCACAGGCTGTGGTGAATGCAGCAAGGTTTGTCCTGTTGGTTGTATTGATATTTTTGAAATCAAACAGCATCAGTAATCATACAAAAAATGCAGAAAGAGGCGTAGAAATACGCCTCTTTCCTTTGGCTTGAACCTCTTTAAAATGACACACGCTATAATTCTTGCGAAAACGCCCCTAAAAACGCTTTTGTTTAGCTTTTAGTGAAACTAATCGACTGAGCTTATAAAAGCCTCGATTTAGCAAATACACTGCATTTTGTGGTGCCGAAGGCAGCAATACACAAAAGAGAGCTGTGACAGACAAAAAATCCCACTCTGAAAAGAGTGGGATTTGCTTGTTATTTAAGTATCAGAGTAGCTCTTACATTTGATGAAGCGCTGTATACTGTATGATCGCCTGCATCAACATAAGGATGTATTCTGAAGTAGTAAATTCTGCCTGCTTTGAGAGAGCTGAGTTTGTGTGTAGTGGTGCTTCCGTCTTTTACAAGTGCAGCTCTTTCGAAGTTCAAGCCGTCGACTGACATATAAATTGCATAGCCGTCAGCCTTTTCGTTCTGAGTCCATTTGAGAATAACTTCCTCGTTGCCCTCGGATCTTACAGATTCAAGCTTAACCATATCGGCTTTTGTAGCAGTAACATATGAAGCACTGTATCCGGTTTTATAGATAGCATCCTCAGTCTGAACAAAAGCTCTGATAGCGAACTTGTGTTTTGTGCCACTTTCAAGTCCTGTGACAGTATATTCTGTAACACCTGTGGCAGTGCCTACGTTTGTCCACTTGTTATTTACACGAAGATAAATGTAGTATCCGGTAGCGCCTGCATATTCATCCCATTGAAGAGTAATGGAATCAGTGGTTCTCGCCTTGGCGTTGACGGGAGTCATCGGATAAGTTCCAAGTGTTTCATAGGTGAGAAGGGCGATTTTTTCTGTTTTAGTTGTCTTACATACTGAACAGGTAAGCTTTTCCTTGCCTGTTGTTGTGAGAGTGGGGTTTTCAATAACCTTGCCTGTAAATTCGTGTGTGAGACACTTGATAGTGAATTTAATCTTTTTACTGTCTTTGAAATTCGCTGTAGCTGAGTGGATTGCTTTTACGTATGCGGCATAATCACCTGAGCCCAGTGAATTTGTTGAAATCTTCTTCTTTAAGGAAGTTGTTGAGTAGACCTTAGCGTCTTTCCAATTGTATTCGCCTGTCTTTGTACTCTTCTTTGCTACATATAATTCGTACTTGTCAGCATTATCGCCGCCTGAAGTCCAATTAAGAGTAAGAGAAGAATCAAGGTCGAAGATTGTTTTTTCTGAGGATAATGTAAGCTTAGGTGTATCCAGCTTTTTATTACCGTAGGTAGGCCAATAGCTTTTTATTGCGGAATTGCCTCGCTGAACTGATCTTGTTCCTCTGCTTGCGGGGATTTCAAAGTAGTAGCACCAATAATAGGCAGCGTCATAAGCGCCTTTAGAATTGTTGGGAACCTTTTTAAGGTAGTTTAAAACATGCTTATACTGTGATAATTTAAGCTCGTATGAAAGATAGCTGAGCTGACCCTTCACTGAAAGATAGTTAAGCCCTTTATTGTTGCAGTAGTTCTTAAGTCTGTTAAGTCTTGAACCGTTCCACATGCAAAGGCCACCACTTTGAAGACCATTGCTGTCACGGATTATTGTTGTGGGCTTGAAGTTGGACTCTTTTTCGATGTTTGCCATAATGCCGCAGGCTGCAGCTGAGTTGAGTCCCATTTCGTTGGTAAGGTACGAGAAAATCTGTGTTTTGTTGTCGGAGCTGGCGTTAGCGGAGAGTGGTATAACTGTGATTAGGGTAACAAGAGTCATTGCAATAAGCAAAACTTTTATTAAGGCCTTTTTCATATTTTTATCACCTCTGATATTTGTTGTCGAAAAGCCCGGAATGTTTAAATGAGTCAAATTTATCAGTGTCTCGTTCACTGCAATGCTTTTCGACATAAGAACCTGATGACTTTGATAGAAGAAAGAATGGCATACATTTTATATTTGCATAGACCTGATTCAGTAACACAATACTCTTTCTTTCTTAATTAATTATTTCTTACGATTATATGTGGTTAACTAGGTGTTACGATAGGTCTCTGACCTTGCAGATGTATGTCGTTATCGTCATCAACGGTCTCTTCGGGAACACCTTTTATGGCTTTCCCGTTACTCATTTCATGTCGGCAACATCGGGTATTATATCTATTTATGACAAAATTGTCAAGTTTTATGCATTTAAGAGGCGGTTTTAAGTTTTTTTTAGAATAAAAAATCTGTCGAAAGAGGGCTCTATTTAGTATAATGTTCATAAAAAATGCTTTGATGACCTCAATATTTAGTGAAAAGCTACAAAAAAGCCCCGATTTGGCTAAAAAGGGGTATTTTTGGGCAGTCTGCATAAAACAAAACAGCTAAACTTGTTTGAAATGTACAAGTTTAGCTGTTAATTTTCTTTTATGGATTAATATGCTTTACCCCAGTAAACCATATGCTGAGCTTTTTCACCGCAACATACACATTTATCGGAAATTTCTTCCTGATTTAAGGGCATACAACGTGAACCAACGCCGGTGATTTCCTTGACTTTGTCTTCACATTCCTCTTTTCCACACCACATAGCCTTGATAAAGCCGTCGCCCTTTTCATTAAGAGCTGCAGTGATTTCGTCGAGAGTTGTACAAGCGTAAGTTCTGTTTTCTCTGTTTTCAAGAGCTTTGTTGTAAATGCCGTCTCTTACCTCTACAAGCTTAGCGCTTACTTCTTCAGCAAGAGTTTCAAGCTTAGCTACGCTCTTTTCTCTGTTGTGACGTGTAACGAGTACGCATTCACCGTTTTCGATATCACGAGGACCTACCTCGATACGAACGGGAACACCCTTCATTTCGTATTCTGAGTATTTCCAGCCGGCTGAGTTGTTACTGTCGTCAAGCTTTACTCTGATGCCTGCAGCTTCGAGCTGAGCCTTGAGTTCAGCAGCCTTTTCGAGTACGCCTGGCTTGTGCTGCGCAACGGGAATGATAACTGCCTGAATAGGAGCAACAGCAGGTGGAAGTACAAGACCGTTGTCATCGCCGTGAGTCATAATAATAGCGCCGATAAGTCTTGTAGTCATACCCCAGGATGTCTGATGGGGATATTCGAGCTTGTTTTCCTTGCTCTGATACTGAATTCCGAAAGCCTTAGCAAAGCCGTCACCGAAGTAGTGTGATGTACCTGCCTGAAGAGCCTTGCCGTCGTGCATAAGAGCTTCGATAGCATATGTAGAAACTGCACCTGCGAACTTGTCGCTTTCGGTCTTCTTACCCTTAACAACGGGAATTGCAAGATACTGCTCGCAGAAATCAGCATATACGTTAAGCATCTTTTCTGTCTCAACGATAGCTTCTTCTGCTGTAGCGTGGATTGTGTGACCTTCCTGCCAGAGGAATTCTCTTGAACGAAGGAAGGGACGTGTTGTCTTTTCCCAACGTACAACGCTTACCCACTGATTATAGAGCTTGGGAAGGTCTCTGTGTGAGTGAATGATGTTTGCATAGTGCTCGCAGAAAAGAGTTTCTGATGTGGGACGTACACAGAGTTTTTCTTCAAGTCTTTCGCTGCCACCATGTGTTACCCAAGCAACTTCGGGAGCGAAGCCTTCAACGTGATCCTTTTCCTTCTGGAGAAGTGATTCGGGGATGAACATAGGCATACATACGTTTTCGTGACCTGTAGCCTTGAACATACCGTCAAGGATTCTCTGAATGTTTTCCCAGATTGCATAACCGTAGGGGCGGATAACCATACAGCCCTTTACGCTTGTATATTCAACAAGCTCGGCTTTTTTACAGATGTCGGTATACCATTTGGCGAAATCTTCTTCCATAGAGGTGATTTCGTCAACCATTTTTTTATCGTTAGCCATAGTTTTATGTCCTTTCTTAATGGTGTGAAAAAACATATATATAATAGTATACGAATTTCACTTTTCTGAGGAATAAAATACATATATATAATAGTATACAAAAATTCCTTTTATTTACATCAACCCACAGTTTTATCTGTGGGTTGAATGGTAGTTTATTTATGCTTTCTTAACTGAAAGGGTGATGTCGCTGTCTGCAACAGAAATTGTCTTTGTAAGGTCAGCTTCAATAGCACCGCCGATGATGATATCGTCAGCAAGAAGCTCATCAGCCATATAAGCCTTGTTTTCTGTGAGGCAATTTACGATGAAGTCGCTGTCTGATGAAAGAGCCATAACAACTCTCTGCTCAACCTCATAGCCTGCTTCCTTACGGATAAGCTGACACTGACGGATAATGTCACGAAGAGCACCTTCCTTGATGAGCTCATCTGTGAGAACAACATCAAGAGCGATAACAGTGTCACCCTGACAGTCTGCAGAAACGATACCTGCCTTTGTCTTTGACATAATTGTGAAGATAGCGGGATCGTATGCTTCTTCGAAGCCGTTTACGAGTACTGCTTCGCCTGCCTTAGCCTTAGCTGTGTATTCAGCCATTTCTTCAGCAGTAGCAGCTTCGAGAGCCTGCTTCATCTTGTTTACATTCTGCTTGAGCACTGCACCCGCAGCCTTGAAGTTAACAGCAAGGTAGCTGTCTTCAAGTACGCCCTTGTCGCTGATGTATTCGAGAGTCTTGATGTTGAGTTCATCAAGAATGTTCTTTTCGTAAATCTTAACAAGGTCGCTCTTAGCTTCGTCGCAGCAAACAAAGAGCTTCTGAAGAGGCTGACGAACCTTGATCTGATGCTCGTTACGAAGTCTCATAGC
>JAZQUF010000039.1:0-34068 GCA_045631165.1 Acutalibacteraceae bacterium | reverse complement strand
ACACCTTTTACAAAACGAGGAAGTTTTATACTCTTCTTTTCTGCCGTTTTGATAAGAGCTTGACCCACAAATGTAATGTGTTTGCTGTCTTTTATCTCTAATCCCTTTCGAGCAATAGCAATATCAATATCCTCAAGCTCCGTCATTGCATTCTCAAAAACAGATAAACCAAGCGGTGATGTTTTGTCGATTGTGTTAGAGCCGGGAACACGATAAAAAGCAAAAAGAGGTTTCTCAAGATTTGAAATTCTTACCTCTTCCTGAATATGTGCCCACGCAGAAACAGAGGATAATGATACTGGTCTTCCGAGAGAAAAGCTACCGTTTACATTCATATGATTACGAAAAGCTTTATTTGTTACAACATAAACAGGGCCATTTTCATCTTTGTTTTCATATCTGTGATATTCAAGTCTTGTGTAGTAGTAACCATTCTGAGTTTCAAATGCAGGAACAATTATACCGCTTATGTTTCCGTTATGGTCCACAGCAGTTATTCCAAATTCACCCGGAAGAATAAAATCCCATGTTTCACCGTTCCACTTAAAGAGAACACCACCTAATCTGTCAGCATCAGCTATCTTGTTAGGTAACTGTTTAACCAACTCTTGTACAACGTTGTTTAAATAATCCGCTCTCGCAGAACCTGAAATAGTTATACCTATATCTAGCGTTGTTAATTTTGCCCTTGTATCGGAGATATGCTTTGCCATATTGACAGATGATTTTATATCGTCTTCAGGATTTAACCACGAAGGTCTACCAGCAGAAGTGTTATGCCACTTCCTTATGGCATTATTCATTTCACTTGACGTTATAAGGTTAACACCGAAAACCTTACCTATATCAACATCGTTTATAAACATATCTTGTATCCTCCTCAAAAGGCGCGTAAAATAATTCATTTGTTCATCACCGCCTTATATTTCCCACAGCAATTCTTCTCTCATTACTGTTCTGCAAAAATATCTCAATTGATCCATACTATGGTCATTTTCTTTAATAACTTTATCTTCTATTGAGTCTTCATCCCAAGAATAGGTTTCAAATTCTTTAAAAGTTTCTTTACAACTGATATGAAAGAGTAGACTACCTGAATTCAGGTATTTAGTTACATCTTGTATCCCGTTGAGAACATCATTATCCGCTTTAACCACTACATAGTCACCATATTTTTGTATTGTTTCTATCATTGATGCCGCTGACGGGTCAATAACGATGTACTCAATATCATAATCACCTATTAATTTACAAAGCATTTTGTAATACGCTTCGTTATCAACACGGTTGCCACTGCCACCCTTATAATAAAGTTCCTTTATCATAGTAGCTGTTTTTTCTACCGGGTCATAATCGTATAATCCTGCAGCGAACGGATTTACGGTGCCATAGTCCACAGACACATAATATCTGTGTCTAAGGCTTTTTTTAGGCATATTCCTCGTCATATGTGTTTCTTTATTGAACATCGGATAAACAACGCCCTCAGCTTTAACCCACATTCCAAGGATATATCTGCGATAAAACACGCCTGTATACAAGCTCTCATATCTTTCTTTGATTCTTTTAGAAAGGCTGAGATTATCGCTCATTGTAAAGTGAAGATATAGAATATTGCGTTCTCTTACCTTTTTTATCCATTCTTCATAAAACCAATGTGTTGGACTTTCAGGGTTACAGTTAAACCAATATTTTGACCCGTCAATTGAGCAGCGAGCCATAGCTTGTTCAACAAACGAACGAGGCATAAGAGCAACCTCATCAAAAAGTACGCCTGCGAGAGTAATACCCTGAACAAGCGTATAACTTGATTCATCTCTACCACCGAAAAGATAATAATAGTTTGTAGATTTATCAGATTTAATAATTATCTTGTTTTCGCTTCTTTTTTCAATAACAGTAAAAATACCCTCAAGCCATACCGGCATAAGAGTAATTACATTTCTTCTCAGTGATTCAATTGTTTTCCCACAAATAGCAAATTTCTGACCATTGAAGTTGCTCATACTCCACAAAATAAAACCAACGGTCATTGATACTGTTTTTCCCGAACGTATAGAACCATCACAAATGATACCGTCGCAATCTTTAAATTTCGGTCTGTTCCACCATGTCAGAGTCAGATTCTGTCTCTTGCTGAAGCTCTGGTATATCATCTGTGTCTAAATCCTCCTTCGTACTTTTTATAATAGCTTCAAGAAGATTATTTTCTTTCATAAGCTCATTATTTTCTTTCTCAGTAGATATTTTGAGCTTATCTTTCTCAAATTGTAATTTTGCTATATCATAATCTCTTTTGTGTCTGTCATGAGGATTAAGTTCAAAATAATCTTCTAAAAATTTAAGGGATTTTGATTTATCGGCAAGTTTAATATGTGCCTCACCTTTATCAGTATAGATTTCCGATATCAATGTGCCGTCAACCTTGTTGCTATCTCTTAATACAACAATATTTTTCTTACGATCACCTTCAAATTCAACAAAGTCTGTTATATCAGCAAAAGCTATTCTCATATGCATTTCAACAATGTCATCACCGCACAAAAAACCAAGTGAAGTATTCTTAATTTCGCGAAGCTTTTTTAACTCTTCTTGTATGTGAGCATTTGCAAGCAATCTTGAACCATTTGTTCTTGCACTATCATATGAACAATTATATACTTTCATATACGCCATTGTTGCATTTCTGTTTTGCATAAAACGAACACAGAATTCCTTTTGATTCTCACTAAGCTCGGTGTTTTCTTCCACAGTATCCACCATAGCTTTTACCACACTGATTTCAACCTCTTTTATAGTTGCAACTTTTCCGCTTTGAGGTTGCAACTTTTTTTGTTTATCGGTTGCAACTTCTATACTTTTCCAATAGCGAGTGGCCCACGACTTTACAGCACTTTCAGATACTCCGTATTTTGAAGCAATATCTTTGTATTTCATACCGTTTTTCCAATCGATATACGCTTCTTCACGCTTATCTATATTTGAAGTCACTTTTCTATTTTCCTTTCAAGATATTCTTTCTCATTTACATTTTTTGCTCAATAAGAAGCACCATAGGCGGCATCTGCGAATCAGTACCGCCCCAGGAGGAGGTATTTAACGGATGAAAAATGTCAATACAAAAAGACCGCTGGTGCTTGGTTTTTAATCTGATAATGTAAAAACCGCCCAGTATAAATCCGAACGGTTTCTTTGAAGTAATATGAGGTACAGTAATGCCTTTTGCACAAATCCCACGATATCATAATATCACGAAAGTATTACCCCATTTTTTCCTTTTTCTTTTTATCGAGTATAAAAAAGAATTTTTTTCTTAATCGATAGAACTGCCTCGCACCGCTTGGCACATAACCCAAGCTGTCATATCCTAACCCTTGAGTAACATTCAATGTCAGTTTTTCAATAAGACCAACATCATCGTCACAGGCCTCTTTCAAACATATTTCAACCAAATCAATATCCGCTTTCAATTGTTGTGCCCTCAGAGCCTTATTTTCAGTTGGTCTTCCAGGCAGACCACCCATCACAGGAACATCCGGCGGTGCTGATGAAAGAGTATATATCTGATTTAGTTTTGATTTCTTCTCATCATGCTGCAAACAAAATTCTTTCAGCTCTCTGTATCTGTGTCTGCTTATATCATACTTGCTAAACAGACGTAAATCGTATTCTCTTGGCATTATCATCACCACCTCTGTTTCCTATGCCCTCATAAATTATTTTTAGTGTATAACGGTTCTGTGGCGCCCTTAAGATACCACTCGATAACTTTAATTGCCTGCTCCCATCCGTAGCAGATAATTGCAAAGTTATCATACATATTCAGCAGTCTGATAAACTCTTCCTGCTCCTTTGATATTTTTGAATGCTTAATACGCTTAAGCTCTATGTATAAGCTGTGGTACTTCCCCTTTGCAACAGGCAAATGAATATCAGGCACACCCGATATAAGACCTTCTCTTTTCATCCTTGCACCTGTACTCACGCTGCGCTTGCCCTCATTTGGTGTATGATGCATAAGTTTAAGTTCAGGATAGTGACCTTTATTAAGGTTTATCCAGTCAAATAAAGCTTGCTGTTCTTCGCTTTCGGTTGGTACAGGTAAATAGTTTTTAGACATCATCAAACTCCTTTTCTTCCGAGATTGTTTCTTCTTTATAATCTTCACATAAAAGCACCTCAAACTCTTTTACAAAGCAATGTTTACGACGGATGCATTTGTCACAGTTTATTGTCGTCATTCTTTGTTACCTCCAACCTTTTTCCGAACACCTTGAAATACAAGGATTAAAATTAATGCGATAATATAAAATATCGTTTTGGTTGTTTCAGGTGTCATTCTGTATCACTCCAATCTAATGCCTGACCACATTCAAAACAATACAGCGGGTCGTGGTCGGGTTCGTTTGTACTTCCCATAAGGTCATATTTACAACAAGGGCAAAGCAACGCATTGCCACCGTCAACAAACTCAACCTTTTTCGGCATCTGCTTTTCAAGGGCTTCTTTACACGTCAGCAACATTTCCGTGTATTCTTCTTTACCTTGATGTTTTTCCGCAAATTCTGTATCGTTTAATAAATTCAACGCTTCCTGTGGTGTCATATCTCCGTACCTTCTTTCTTTTACGATTTCCATTTCCTCACAACCGCAAGGGCAAGAACGGAGTCCTTCTTTTTCTTCTTCTGGGGTATCAGCAGGAAAACCAATAGAGCACTCAAAGCCACATTCAGGGCATTTAATTTCCCAATCTATAAACTTAACCATTCTCTGCACCTTCTTTCGTCTCATTCAATATTCCATAAATTTTCTTATCCAACGATTTAGATAAGTTATAACAATTACCGTGTGATATGTGATTCTTATAAGCTCCGTATGACATATCAAACTTTTCTCTCGGCAGTTTGCCCTCAGCAACAAGCTTTGCCATTTTCACATATTTCCTCTGAGCGTTTCTCTTGTTGGAGTTTTTAACTTTCCTTATGACTTTTCCGGTTAAGGTGACATAAGTATGAAACCCAAGATAATTTACTCCGTTTTTGAAAGGAAAAATCTGTGTTTTACTGTTCAAGGTCAGCTCAAGAGTTTCAAGATACGCTCTGATAACCTCAAGACAATACTTCAGATATTCTTTGCTGTGATGAATCAGGTAGAAATCATCCATATATCTGCCGTAGTACTCGATACCTAACTCATACTTTATGAGCTTATCCATACCGTCAAGGTAAAGAAGAGCAAAACCTTGGTTAATCTGATTACCGAGAGGTATCCCCTTGCCCTCTGTACTGTCGATATACAGGTTACACAGCCAACAAATATCAGGGTCATAGGAGAAATAGTGACTGACCATATCTTTAAGCTGAGGGTGCGATATGTTGTAGAAAAACTTTGTTATATCACACTTAAGGATGTATCCGTCCATACCGTAACGGTTATAAAAGTTCTTCATATGCTCGCTCAGTCGGTTGAGTCCAAAAATTGTCCCTTTACCTTTTTGACCGGCACAGTTATCAAGAATGAATATCTCCTGAAGCTTCGGAAGTATCACATTGTCGCACAAACTGTGCTGTACAACCTTGTCTTTGAAAGATGTTGTTTTAATTATTCGTTCTTTTGGCTCGTACACGGTGAATTCCTGATAATCAGACACAGTATAGGTTTTATCCTTAAGCTGCTCTATAAGAGAATTTATACCGTCTAAAGCCATCATACCGAACCTGGCAGAGCTCTTTTTGTATCCTTTGCCGCTTTTTGCTTTACGGTAAGCTGTGTACATATTCTTAAAATCAATTACCTTTTCAAAGTCAGTCATACAGCACAATCCTTTTTGTTTATCCATACGGAAAGGTTATGTGTTCTTTTGATGAAGTGGTGTAGTGATTTCGGCTTATTGCCTACTCTGTCTGACTTTCCACCAATACGGACGAACACCGTTGTTGTTATTGTAGTTACTGTTGTTGTTAACATAGCCCGAGGGCGCAACACAAAGAAAAATACAACACATAACCTGATAAATTTATTTTCGCTTTCGCTCTGATGTTCTCCAGGCGATAGCCATACACTTAACATCTGATACCATTTTGCTCCAATAAGCAGTTGACTTATCGTTAATAAGCTTCAGCTCCATAGATAACTCGATATATGTAAGGAGCTCATCACAACAAGCAATCGCTTTGGTAATGGTTTCGCAACGAGCTTTCTTGTCAGCGACATTGTTTATCCTGTTGGCTTCAAGCAGATTCTCGTATATATCCATACTCTTTATCTGCATTCTGTCTACAAGAGAGTGCCGGTACTTCTTAGGATACCTGTTACTGTTGGAAGTCAGCAGATAGGTGTGTTTCATAAGCTCTTTAGCTTTGATAATCACCTTTAAGTCATTGTCTGACATATCTTTTACTCCTCACAAGATACAGAGATTGAAGATACAAAGCGTAAAAACGGACGAACACCGTTGCCGATATTGCAGTAACTGAAGCTGATAACAAAGCCCGAGGGCGCAACACTAAGAGTCCAATCAGGTGCCGAGTGCGGCTGTGCTGATTCAGGAGTAGCAAGCCACCACCAGTTATCAACTTTGTACTCATCGAAAATCGCAACATTAGCGCGATAAAAATCAAGTGTGGGAAGAGATACTTTTGACTCCATTGTTTCATAAGGTTTCAGACCGTCAAGAGTGGTCAGATCTGTTTTTATTGTGCAGATATTCTCTTCTCCGATTGTTTCTGCGAGCTTCGGCAGAAACTCTTCATTCAATCTTTTGAGAATGTCGCTGTTTCTCAGGTCATTGTTATTGCCGAAACGAGAGAAGAAAATCAAGTTTTTTGCTACTGCAACCGTTTCGCCGTTTTCGTCAGTAAACTTGATGAATTCAACTTCACCGATTTTGAAGGTCTTACCTTCTTTGATTTCTGATAAAAGAACATTTTTACTCATTGTTTTTCTCTCCTTTATTTAGATACAAAGATATTAGAATTAAAGATACAAAACGGACGAACACCGCTGACGTTAAAGTAGTAACCGTAGCGGTTAACACAGCCCGAGGGCGCAACACCTTTCACCCAGTTATCAGGATCGTGTTTAGGTGTGCTGAAAGGCGTAACCAACCACCACCATTTTTTCGCCTTGTGCTTATCGAGAATTTCAACGTATTTGCGATAAAGGTTACAAGTAAGAAGTGAAACCTTTGCAGTCGTTTTGCCGTAGTCTTTACGGCCGTCATCAGCTGTAAGGTCAACATCGTGTGTGATGAGATTATCAGCACCTACAATTTCCTCAAGCTCAGAAGCAAACTCTTCAAGTCTCTTTCTGATCACACAGCCCTCATCGCTGAAGTTGTTTGTATCACCGAACTTCATACTCGTTTCAAGAAGTTCTTTGAGAATCACGGCTGTTTTATCCTCAAGGTGCTCAAGTACGACAAACTCGTAATCACCGACCTTGAAAGTTTCGCCCTCAGGAATATCAGATAACTTAATCTGATTCACACTGAATGTACGCTTGATTTCTTCTACCTGCTCATCTGTCAGGTTGATTTTTGTTCCGTTTAACATTATGTAGTTCATTTTGAACGCTCCTTTTATATATTTTTTAGTTAAACTTTTGATACGCTGAAATATTCTTCATTTAGGCATCAATAACGCTCCTTTCGCTGTTTATTATTTCCGCCCTGCACTCAGGACAGTGAGTTTTATTTTCTACATTGCTGTATTTTGCTCCGCAATTACTGCACTTGAATCTATCATCACAAAGATACATCCAGTAGGCGTAGTGCTGAGCGTTGTAAAGGGTGTTGGATGTAAGTGTGTTAGCGTAGTTCACATAAACACCTCGCTTTTAAGTATCAAAATCATCATAATTCGTACCCTTTTCTATATGGGCTTTTGTTGCAGCAGGTCTTTGCCACATTCTTGCCCACTTATTCCAGTCAGATGAATACTCTGTTTTCGTCTCTGAAAAATCTCTATACAACTGTACAAAAGGCATCGCACCTGCTTCATATACTACCCTTGCTCTTGCTTCATCTTTTTCCCTGTCTTTACCATAAGACAAAACATAACAGTGAATTTTATTACGGTTAAAACCCACTTTTTTGAGCTTTTCACAAGCTCTTTTAAACTCAGGTAATCTCGCATCAGTATCACAAGCGAGCCAAAGTTCTTTAACTTTTTGAGGGCCTAAACTAAGGAGGCTCTGACAGAAGTGTTCATCTATAAGGTCAGCCTCCAGACCACCTTTAAAGCATATTGCATTCTGAGTTTTGAGCATTTCGAAAACCTTATCCTTGTGATGACGATCACATTGAAGAAAGTTATTATCCTGTATCCAATTTCCTTGTGTTATTTCAAGTTGCTTAAGTTCACCTTCATTCTTCGGTACTCCACACCAAGGACAATTATTATTGCAACCTCTTGAAGTAAAAATGATGTTGCTTTTCACATACATTCCCTGCACAAAATCCTCACACGGTGAGCCATAAGCAACACCGCCGAGCTTGACAGGCTTGTTTGTTCTACCTTCCCACTGATATGCAAGTTCTTCACAATAAGCTTTATCCCAAGTGAAGGTACAGGAAATATGCACCTCTTTATGTTCAGGAACAATCAGTGTCGGCATACCTACAAAAGCCATATCATCATCGGGAGTATAGGAAGTCTGTCGAGGAAAAACACGGATAATATCAAAATGTTTATCCATAACTTTCACTTCCCTCAAAACGGCATATCTTCATCATCAGCAATCTCTTCAAAATCTGCCACTGATGCATTTGAGTAGTAGCCTGTACCATCACAATTAGGTTGTGGCTCTACAGATGGCTTTTTACCGCCCTCAGCCTTGTTGCCACAAAAAGAAATCTCTTTTGCAACTACCTCAAAGGCTGTGCGCTTATTGCCGTTTTTGTCTTCATAATTACGGGTCTGAATTGAACCCTGAATAGCTATCATTGAGCCTTTTTTAAAGTAGCTCTCAACAAACTTAGCAGCACTGTTCCAGGCAACGATATTTATAAAGTCGCTTTTCTTCTCGCCTTGCTGCGTGTGATTTCTATCAACCGCTATAGAGAACTGACAAACCTCTTTACCAGTTGTTGTAGTTTTCAATACAGGGTCAGCTGTAAGCCTGCCCATAAGCGTTACACAATTAAGCATTAAATCACCCCGGTATTCTGTATAAATTGAAATTTTCGCCCTCATAAGTAACTTTGTATCCACCATATGCACTCATACCATTTCGTTTTGATGCACTTATCAGTTCAGATACATCTTCAGGGGCAACTCTCAACGAAAGAAGCAATTCTCTTGTATAACCCTCGCTCTCTTTCTCACATATAAGCAACATCTTTTCATCACTCCTTGATATAAGTTTTTCTTGTATAGCCTTAGCCGAAACATCATCAAAGGCCGTTGCAATAAGCTTGGTAAACAGCTCATACAACTCAACCTCTGTTATGCTGTCGGCCGTCTTAATAAGCTTTGTCAATGTTTCACTTGATGTCATTCTTCTTTGAAGAGTATCCTGCTCCGTCTTTTGATATCGCAAAAACATACCCTTATCGGCAGTGTACCTGTTGCAAAGCTGAATAAAATGAGTTTCAACATCTTTTTCAGTGAATGCATTTATTCGCTGCAGTTGAAACAAAGCAGAAAGCGAATAAAAATAATGAGTATCTACACAGTTATCAAAATCTTTGACAATGTTCTTATCTTTTTTACTTGCCTTATCTTTCAGTTCCTCAAACTGTTGGATAAGACTTTTTTGTTCATCCATCATAATCTACTCCAATCTGACCATAGAATATTTCATAAAGGGATAACCTAAATTATCTACACCGTACTGAACCGTGTCAGCGATAATTTCGTAGCCTTTCTTGGCTATAGGGACTTTTCTGTATGTATTGGCTTTCTTGATGAGAGTTTTTGTTATCTTCGGTAACTGCAAATTCCTTGAACGGCTGTATCTTGTTTTCATTGCAGCTCCTACATTGCGGAAGGTCTTGTCCGAATACTTCATCAGATAATTTGCAAGCTTTCTGTAATCGCCTGAACGGTCAAGAGGTGTACAAGTGATTCTGCTAAATTTCCAACAATCCTGAATCAGCTTTATATCAATTCCATTGAGTACGATATGAATATGCCTTGAGCTTCTTTCGCCCACTTCAATGACATATACGTACTTCATTTCCTTGCCCTCATTCAAATACCTTCGTTTCATACTGCGGATGAACTTATTGACATCAATACGCATTTCCTCGAAACTCCTGTACACTTCACCCGGTCCTCTCTGATAATTGAGAACTATGTGATAGTCACCATATCCGAAGTTGGTATTCAACAACCATCTGAGCATATCCTCAGCATTCTTTCTGTTAACCTCTTCCTGGCTATAGGTAGTTTCACTGTATCGTTTTTGTCTTGGTTCACCCTTGGGTCTTGCTTTACCTGTATGGTATCTTTTAACCTCAATGGTATTACCGGCTCTCACTTCTCTTTCCCAATACACGATGGTCTCCCTTTACTTTTGAATTTGTCATAACATTAATATAGTTAAGGACCGATTAAAGGGCTTCGCAACCCCTTAATCTTATTTTGCTTTTTAGAAGTATATTGAGCTGAGCCGAACATATTTGACAACGCTTTTAAAAAGTGTTAAAATAGATATCGGATACAGCTCAATATGTATCTTGTCTAACTTTTTGCTCGCTCTGATGTGCCGTCAGGGTGAGCTTCTTTTTTTAGGCAAACTGAAGCGGTGCACTGCCTGTTTGACCTGAGTGTCACTAAGATTAACAAAATCACTTCCGCTGTCGCCTATGACAAAGAACGTACCCGATATGTAATCTATAGCGCCACCATTCTTTATTCTGCGATTCCAAGGCAGACCTCTTATCTTACCTTCTTCGTTTACCACAATAATCATTCCCGGCAATTTTTCATCTCTAGTTATCTCGATGTTGCCACCAACAATTTTCTGAAAATCTTCAAGATTTTCACCGATTACTCTCTCTTCAGGGAGTTTACCGGGTTCAACCACAACGATTCGTCTTTTATTTGGATTTATTGTCACTCTGAACACTCCCTTGTCTGTAATAATTTAAAAGGTTGTCTCGCTTAGCTATCTCACTTAACAGCTGAGTTTTTTCTTTTTTCAGCACTTCTACCTGATTTCTGTAATCATCGATGATATCAAGCAGAGAACTTATTCTGTCTTTTTCCTCTTTGCACTGAAAGAGCTTTTTCATTTCTCTTCACCTCTTTTCTTTTTGCTACCCAAGAGTCAAGCCTATCTTCGAGAGCGATAAACTTATCTTCAAACACGATACCGAGTGCCAGGATGAGACCGACGACTGCGGCAGTGTACATAAAATTGCTGAATAACTCAGGCATTGACTTTACCTCCTGCTTTTAGATATTCTTCGATTTCTACTTTGGTCCTTAAAAGGTCTGCAAGCATAGATTCGGCTTTTAAGATTTTTATACTGATATTATGCATCTCAGTAGAGTGTTTCGTTCTTGCTCTCTTGTATCGCAATCTGCGAATAGTCTTTTTAACCTCTACAATATCAGCTTCGGTCTGTTTAAGCAGTTCTTCCATTGCTTATGTTTCCTTTTCTTGTTTTTCTGCCCGGGTGTGCCTCTTCTGATTTACCGCACTTATTAGGGTTGTTTAAGCAAGGATTTTTGCAGTTCTTCTTATCCTTGCATTTCGCACAGCAAAAATTGCCGTGCCTTTGGTCACAGTTAAATAATTTGCACATCATATGTTTCACCTCGCTCCTGCTTTTGCTTATCGCCAAGCCTCAAGAGCTTCAGGGTGAGCCTGATAGTACCTTGACATGGCTGAGCTGAGGTTAGCTTCCATCTTTCTGTAGATTTCCTGCTTCTCACTCTCTGTCAGAGTTTCCCATGGTATCGGATCGCTGCCGTCACGCTTGTCAAAGTAAAGCTCGATGGTATATTCAGGCTTCTTCTTAACATATTTTTTAGCCATGTTATCACCTCACTAATTCTTATGCCTTGTGGGCTTGTCAGTTTTCTTGTGGTGTGGTTTTGGTGTTTATTTCTTTATTGTGTCGCCGTAGTCGAAAACCTGCATACAGTAACACTCTTTTGTTCTGCTGTAGTACCCGGCATTTGACCAACCATCAAAGCCAAAATATTCAGCAATGTATTTGAAAGTATCGGGATTGCCTTTCATAGAAAGCTCTCTGAAAAATGCAATTTCAGGTTTTTCAGTATCCAAAAGCTTATCAATGTCGATATCGTTAAAAGCTCTGGCGTATCTGTGTTGGTCTGAACTGTTCTGATACTCCCTTGCTATCTGCTGAAACTCGCTCAGGGTGAATCTTATGCTATAGGTGGTTTTTACTACTTGTTCTGTGATGAACATTGTTCTTTTCCTTTCTTTTGCTGTGGTGTGGTTGTTCTGTCACTTTCCCTCTTTTTCGACACTATATATGTGGAAAGGGGGTGTTTTACATATGTTTAGATTAGATTCGACTCAGATTACTGCTGTTATCGCAATTGCGGCTATTATTTCTCCGATTTTAACTGCTATCATTAACAATGCTTTTCATTTAATTGAGAAGTCTATGGATAATAAAGAAAAAAAGAGAGAAAGAACTACAGATTATAAACGAAAAATAATTGAAAACTATTTAAGTTGTCTTGGTCGTCAACTTGCTGGACCTTCATATGAATCAACTGAACATTATAAAGAAGTTTATACATTAGTTCTTTTATATGTACCGTCCGATATTCGAAATATAATTATAAAAATCGATAATTGCATTTTTGATCACAGAGATCACGCAAAAAAGCTTGCAGAAGATCTTATTCCCATATTGAAACAATACCTTACAGAATTATAAAACTTACACAAACAATATTAACTGTTCATGCAGGATGAAAGCACATCACGCTCTTTTTTCTTTATTAGAAGTTGCAATATTATTCCTGTTTTACTAAAACCAAATAAGATTGGAGTGATTTTTTTGAAAAAAACATTTAAAATTAAAAATACAGTAAACCCTTATTCTGTAGAAGTTCGTATTGAATTTGACGATATATGTCCGATGTGTCATTCCCATCTATCCCTTGACCCTATTTATGGAATCGTGCACGCTTCACGAGAATACGATGAACTTCTTTCTCTTTTTTGCCGTTGCAGTAACTGTGGTGAGTTGTATATAAACAGATACACAGACCCATGCGGTAATGCAATTAAGATTTCGTCTGAACCTAAACGCTTTGTCAAAAAGATTTTCGAAGAAGGCCTTATTTCTCTTTCACCTGAATTTGACGAAATATACAATCAAGCAAGAGCTGCCGAAAGCTCAGGCTTACATCAAATTGCAGGTATCGGATACAGAAAAGCGATAGAGTTTCTCATCAAAGACTATGCTATTTTTAAACATCCTGATAAATCTGAAGATATTAAAAATATGCTTCTGTCAAATTGTATAAACACCTACATTGACGATGAGAAAATCAGATCTCTCGCAATAAAAACTGTCTGGATAGGCAATGACTAAACACACTATGTAAGAAAACACAACGACCGCGACATAAATGATTTAAAGAAATTCATTGATGCGGTAGTTTATTTCATCAACATTGATTTCATCATGCAGGATGCTGAGACAATTGACCATGCTTAATTGGGTCTTCTTCAAACAACAACTCACCGCTAAGAGACCAATACTGAGTTATTACTCTTGACGGATTTGCACTCGTGCCATCACCACGGGTGCTTGTTGTTTTTATTACAGATATTACCTTTGCAGATTCCACTGCCCTCACCTGCCTTTCGTTAGTTTTTTGTTAGGGTTGTGTTTAGTTTTTCTAAACTTTAGTTGTAAAAAAATAAGCTCCAATATTATCGCCATCAATGCCAAGAATTTCACAAATCTGCACTATCTCGCCTTGCTTAAATCTTGCCTTATTGTTCAGCTTAAGGCTAAGCGTTGTGGTAGTGTTGCCTATCCTCTTTGCAAGTTCAGCTTGGGTTACCTGTTTTTCTTTCATTAAACCCAATAACTTATTGTAATCGAAAGCCATACTCCCACCTCCTTCATCTTGATTTTTCTTGTAACTTTTCCTCCTTTTTCGACACTATATAGAGTAGGAAAGGAGGTGTTAAAATGAATATGATTCCTGTTTCTTCATCAGATTTAAGCAGTGTTGGATTTGAAAACGGTACACTTTACATTGCTTTTCACTCTGGTGGACTTTATTCTTATTCGGGAGTTCCTGCATCTGTTTATTCAGCCTTGCTCAGTGCTCCGTCTAAGGGAAGATACTTCCATGCGAACATAAAGAATGTATATCCGTGTCAGAGAATCCGTTAGTCGATTATCTTAAGGATGATTGCCGGGCCGTTTGCTGTGACTGTAATGTCCTCGTACGGTTCGGCTATCATTGTTTCTACACCTTCTCTTGTTTTGAGTTCTTCAACTAACTTGCAAGTAGGTATTGATTTCAGTTCTGCCACTTCCTATCACCTCGCTTTCTGTCGGTTTAGTTTTTCTAAACTATCTACACTATACACTATCACCGAGCACTTGTCAATATGTTTTTTTATTTTTTCTAAACTTTTTTTGTGTTTTTCGTAATTTTGTATTGATTTTTCTAAACTACTATGATATAGTAAACTCAAAGGACGTGATGAAATGTCAAAAAGAAGTACTCGCTGTTCCGAGAGAATAGTGCAAGCTTTAATGGCTACAAATATGAAGCAGTCGGATTTATGCCGTAAAACAGGTATACCTAAATCTGCAATGAGTCAGTATATTAAAGGCAATTTTGAACCTAAACAGGACAGAATATATAAAATCGCAGAGGCATTAGGAGTATCTGAAGCGTGGCTTATGGGATTTGATGTGCCTATGAAAAAAATATTAGGCAGTGGCGGCATCCCCAACGGTTTTCAACCCGTACCAACAACAACCAAGAGACCAAGACTCGGTGTTATCTCTTGCGGTGACCCTATCGATACCCCCGAGAACTTTGACGGCTATGACGATGTTCCCGATATGTTTGACTGCGACTTCACTCTTGTCTGCGAAGGTGACAGTATGATAGGTGCAAGAATCTGTGACGGCGATATTGTCTATATAAAACAACAACCGACAATTGAAAACGGACAAATCGCTGCCGTTCTCATTGACGGTGAAGAAAAGCTCCTCAAGAGAGTATATATAACTGAAGAGTCAATCATTCTTCAGGCTGAGAACCCCGCCTACCCTCCCCGATCATATCACAGAGAAGATATGAACCGCGTGAGCATAATCGGCAAGGTTGTAGGTTTTACTAGTATGGTAAAATAAATTATAAGAATTTGTCACTTTTTGCAGATTTCGACACTATGTACTTAGAGAAGTTTTATTTTACTCTCTCTAATATTTCAAATAAAGGAGTATGTCCATATGAAAAAACTTTTAGCATTATTTGTTACTTTAACCTCTATTTTCGCGTTTGCTTGTTTCTCAGCGAGTGCAGAGGGAGAAAATGCGCAAACAGCAGTACCGATTAAACTTGAAGAACGCTTTGAAATTCTTTATGACGAATTCTATGAGTACTATATGAAGTTCACACCTGAAGAAACAGGTTGGTACGAAATAAATCTTGATACATTTGTTGTTGATGGCACATATATAACTACCTATGATTCTAAAGGCGAAGAAATTGGTTTCGGTTATTGGAATGAATTTACTAATCAATGTTCATCCTATGTAGAACTGGCAGCAAATCAGGTCTACTATATAGAGATACATTGTTATAGTGATGATATAGTTACCATTGCCGGTACAATAAGTAATCATAATCACAACTACGAACTATACGATATTTATAAGGCTGATGAGTATGAATCAGGTTATATCGAAAATATATGTACTGTTTGTGAAAACTTAGAAGAAATAACTATACCTAAAGTAGATATTACTCTTTCTCAAACCAAGTTTATTTGTAATGGTAAAAATCAAATTCCAACTGTCAGCGTTACCGACAAGACAGGCAAGGTATTTGTTGAAAATGTAGATTATACAATTACATATCCCGAAGAAAGCATCTATGAAGATACCTATGAAGTTTCGGTGAGAATGAGTAATGATTATTACAGTGTTTATGCTGATTTGTATTATGAAATTATTCAGAAATCAATTGAAGAACTTAAAGTTAATCTCTCTTCAAGCAAGATTCCCTATGGTGAGAAGCCAACAGTTACGATAGATGGATTGATAGAAGGAACCGATTTTAAATGCGATTTTTGGTATTGGGGTTGCGGCAATCATACTGCAACTATATATGGAACAGGCATCTACACAGGTGAAGTAGAAATATCCTTCACGGTAATACCTTCAAACATTTCAGGTTTAAAAATTGCAAAGACATCCTCTTCCTACATAAAATTATCTTGGAAGGAAGATGAAAACTATTCAACACAATACTATCAGATTTATGATGTAAAGAAAAAGAAAATCATCAAAACTGTCAGTAGCGACAATCTTTCTTACACAATTAAAAATCTCAAAGCAGGTACTACATACAGTTTTAAAGTCAGAGGTTATTCAAAGGAAAATGGCGAAAAATACTACGGTGAATGGGAAACAATCACAGGCGTAACAAGACCTGCTTCTGCATCTCTCACATCTTTGAAGAGTTCAAAGGTAAAAACTTTCACTGCAAAATGGGATAAGCAAACAAGCGCAACGGGCTATCAGATTCAGTATTCAACAAGCAGTAAGTTTTCAAGTTACAAAACAGTAAAAGTATCAAAGAACTCTTCTACATCAAAAACTGTATCAAGCCTGAAAAGCGGCAAAAAATACTATGTAAGAATAAGAACTTATAAAACAGTAAAGATTAACGGGAAATCAAAAACTGTATATTCTTCATGGTCAAAAGCAAAATCAATAACAATAAAGAAATAAAATAAAAAAACTCCCCATTGGCGGCAACCAATGAGGAAACGTAAACCAACAAATCAACCACACCACATGGCAAAATGAGGGATTACTCTGTCATTTTACCATAAATCACCGCAAAAATCAAGGAGGAATGACAGATTATGAAGAAAATTGCTGCTTGTTATATCCGAGTTTCTACCGATGATCAGGTGGAATACTCACCTCAGAGCCAGCTCAACGAAATTCGCAAGTATGCCGAACAGCACGATTATTTCATACCTGATGAATATATCTTTGCCGATGAAGGCATCAGTGGTAGAAGTACCGCCAAAAGGCCTGAGTTTAACCGAATGATAGCAACTGCAAAGAAGAAACCAAAGCCTTTTGATGCGGTACTCTTATGGAAATTCAGCCGTTTTGCCCGCAACCGTACCGATGCTATTGTTTATAAGAACCTACTTCGCAATCAATGTGGCATCGATGTTATATCTATCTCCGAAAACCTTGGTGAGGACAGAGGCACAGCCGTTATCCTTGAGTCTATGTTCGAAGCTATGGACGAATACTACTCTATCAACCTGTCAGCAGAGGTTAAGCGTACTATGCAAATGAAAGCTGAGAATGGAGAAGCCCTCATACCGGCTCCCTTTGGTTACAAAAACGAAAACAAGAAGTTTGTCATTGACAGCGAAAAGGCTGCTATCGTACGAATGATATTTGACAGCTACGAAAGCGGTGAAGGTTCACGGTACATTGCAACTAAGCTCGCCAATATGGGAATCAAAACCAAGAGAGGAAACATTCCCGACAATCGCTTTGTTGATTATATCCTTAGAAATCCTTTTTATATTGGTAAAATTCGTTGGAGTAACGGTAAGCAGAATACTCAGCATCGTTTCAAAGGTGAGCTGAAAGATTTCAATGTGTATCAAGGCCAGCACGAACCGATAATCACAGCTGAGCAATTCGGCAGAGTGCAAAGGCAACTTGAAGAAAACTCAAAGCGATACGGCAAATATCAGCGTAAAGAAGCTCCCAAAGACTTTATGCTCAAGGGTCTTGTCCGCTGCAACACCTGTGGTGCAACTCTGACTAAGTTATCAACTGCCACACCTTCATTACAATGCCATAATTATTCACGAGGAAGCTGTCAGACCTCACATTGCATATCCATAGCAAAGTTAGATGCCATAATTATTGAAGCTCTGAAAATGGCTGTCAGCACTCTGAATTTTGATATTGAGGTTAAGAGCAATAGCGGCAGTCCTGATTATGTTGTACTTATGAAGATGCTTGATAACGAAAAGAAAAAGCTAATAAAAATAAAACTCGCATATGAAGAAGGCATCGACACTCTTGAAGAATACAAGCTCAACAAAGTCCGAATAACAAATAATATCTCCAAGATAGAAAAAGACCTTGCCAAGCAAACGAAGAAGCCAAGCAAAGAGGATTTTGCGAAGAAAATTGGTGGCGTAATAGCAGTTATCGAAAATCCTTCCACTGATGAAGCTGAGAAGAACACCGCCCTCAGGACCATTATCAGCAAAATAGAATTCTGTAAACCCGGCAACAGCGTGCGTATATATTTTTACGCTTAGTGTTTATAGCTATTTACTATTAGCACCGCCATATTGTGTCATTATGATTTTTGCATAAATCGGGTTTGGATTCTTGATATTTATAGGATACTGTAATATTTTTTCATATTGAAACATCAGCAATCACTCCCACTGTTTACCCACGGAAATGGTGAGCAAAGCCATTTTTCGCCTTGTTCCCCTTCTGCCGTCAATGGTCCATTTTGACAGATATATTCATCGAGCATTTCCATATATTTCTTTTTGTAGGTTTCTACAAGATCCTGAGCCGTACAGTCACCTCTATGAGTATCAAGATAAAGATGAAGATCCCATATTGCAAAGCGTACAGCCATAAGTCTGTGCTTCAGGTTGTTTTTTGTATTTATCATCTTTGTCTCACTCCCATAAAAGGCAGATCAAGTACGGGAAAGATAGTGCCCTGACACAGAGCTTTTTCACATTGATAAACATCGCACCACTGCTGAAATGGTACATAAGCCATTGCCACAGAAATTTCCTTAGGAAATACCTTTAACTGGCAACAGCATTCTATATCCTGATCCGATTCAGCAATGCGGTACTGCGAATAAGAGTTTCTCATATTATTCACCGCAAATCTCTCCTTTGTAATTTTCAGCGGATAATCCCGCCCAATAACATCTTATGTTTTATAAACACTTACGGTGAATATAAAAATGAACGACTATTAAAAACCCATTTAAAAACATTAATTGCTTCAACCATTTTTGTTGACATCTTTTATTTCTGAATGTATAATTTAAATATATATTTTTTTGAGAGGTAAACCATGCAGGATTTCGGTACCCTTTTACATACATATCTTAAAGATAAGCACAACTATTCTATTTCAGCTTTTGCTAAAGATATAGGAATCTCCGCCGGTCTTTTGAATCATATATTCAACGGAAAGCGCACTATGAGCACGGAGAAATTCCTTCTTACTATCAATAGCGGATTGTTTGATCTTGAAGAAAGAAACAATCTCAGAACAGCTTATTTCATAAACAGATATGGAGAGAAAGACTATGAGAGTATCTTTCTTTTTTCGGAAACGCTTAAAAAATTCCGCTTCGGTGATCCGCCTGAAATTGTTGATTGCACCAATGTCAGAAGTAATGGCTATGGTGAATTCACTGAAAGCAATGAAGTTTTCTCTGCTCTCAGAGAACTTTTTCTCGGCACCGGAAACACAATCTATACTAATATTCCCCATGCCAACACTCTTATCAACCACGTGCTCTATAAGCTGAAGATGGATTATCCTGATTCCCGTATGACGAGATTCATCCCCTGCTTTTCAGCTAAATTCACACAAAAAAGTCTTACTACACTGTTTTCCATTCTCAGGTTTGCAAAAATAAAAGTTCCGACCCTCTCACTTGAAAATGCAGAGGTTGATCATCTGGATAAAACTACTTTATTCCCTTATTTTGTCATATCAGACAATATGATAATAATTCTCGACTGCCAGTGTAAAAAAGGCATATCTTTCACCGGTAATATAGTAAAGGATAAATATCGTGTTACTGAGGAGGTTGCACACAACAGTGCCGAAGCTGTACACTTTTTTGCCAATGAGCTTACAGCCGCAAACTATATCATCAATTACGAAGACCATTTTATATACGCACTTAAATCAACCCCTTGTTTCCTTGCTGTTAATGACCTGGATTATCTTCTGACTGCGGCCGATACCTTTCCTAACAAAGAAGAGCTTCTTGCATATCTTGACAATCGCCGTTCAGACAAGCAGTGGATAAACTTCTACACCCAGACCGGTCTTGAACGCTTTCTTGAGAGTGGTAAATCCTACGAGCTTTCAGAAACCTATATAAAAAGATTCCCTATAAAACTGAGAATGGAATTTCTTGAGAGTCTCATTTCAACAATAAAAACTGACCGTACACATCATAACTTTTTTCTCAGTCGTACAACAAAGGTATCGGACTTCTTTAACAATGTCGATATCATAGTTTATGATAAAAGCTGTCTTATAGCAACTACATACGAGACTCCGGATGAAACCAGTTTCATCGGAGAAATAAGTATACATATCCCCGGCGGTGAATTTCTCAGAATCATCAAAAAATATGTTTCAGATTATCTGCCCATTTGCGGTGAAGTAATATCTAAGCAGACTGCCTTGCTTTATCTCAACGGTCTTCTTATTGATCTGCAAAGACGAAGTGAATAAAAAATTATGGTGCATACCTTATGGTATGCACCGTTCTTTTATCAAGAAATATAATTGTTACTGAGAGATTCTGCTTTCAGATAAGCTTACCGCATATTCCATAGCCGAGGATATATCCGGCTTAAAGTTCTCAGCACCGATTAATTTATAAAGTCCTGACTTTTTCATAGCTTTAAGAGGCTGTTCGTTTACGTGTGAAAGTATAAGGGTAATTCCCTTCTTCTCGCATCTGGCCCTGAGACTTGTCATCGAGTTCATAGCCGTACTGTCCATAGCCGGCACACTTCTCATTCTTACGATGAGATATTCTGTGTATGCTTTGAGTTCAATTCTTTCAATCTGGTCTGCCGCACCGAAGAAGAGAGGTCCGCTTATTTCGTATACTCTGATATTCTTAGGCACATCCATAAGAGTCTGCTTAACGCTTTCGCTGTCGTCTTCAACTGCCTGCTCTTTGTATTTCCAGGAAATAACATTTGTCTCATCGCTCATTCTCTTCATAAACAGTACACAAGCGAGCACCATACCAACTTCGATAGCAACAACAAGGTCGAAAACAATAGTCAGCACAAAGGTTGCAATCAATACAATAATGTCATTTTTAGGAGCTGTTTTTATTACGTTGACAAAAGTTCTCCAGTGGCTCATATTATATGCAACCATTAAAAGTATTGCCGCAATTGTAGGCATAGGAATAAGTCCTGCATAAGGCATAAGCACGAGAAGCACAAGAAGAAGCACTACAGCGTGTACAATACCTGCAATGGGAGTCTTACCGCCGTTTTTGATATTAGCGGCTGTTCTGGCAATAGCACCTGTAGCAGGAATGCCACCAAAGAGAGCTGAAGCAACGTTACCTGCGCCCTGAGCTACAAGCTCAGTATTTGAACGATGCTTTGTTCCTGTCATACCATCAGCAACTACACAGGATAAAAGCGATTCAATAGCGGCAAGAATTGCAATTGTAAACGCATTAGGAAGAGCTGTTTTAATTGCACCAAAGCTGAAATCCGGAAGAACAAGCTTCGGAAGTGAACTGCTGATTGTATAAAGATCACCGATAGTATTGACCTCTAAAGGCAAAAACTCTACCATAAGAATACCAACCACTACAGCTACAAGGGAGCCGGGGATTTTCTCATTTATCTTAGGCATAACAATGAGTACAGCAAGAGACACTGCTCCGACAATAAATGCGTGAGCATTGAAGGTATCAAAACCTGCAATAAGAGCCTTCACCTTATCTATTGTCTCGATGGTCTCCATACCGTCAGGGTACTGAACGCCGAAAAAGTCTTTAAGCTGACCCAAAACTATTGTCAGAGCAATACCCGAAGTAAAGCCTGTTGTGATAGTAAAAGGTATAAACTTTATGAGTGAGCCAAGCTTGAAGAGACCCATAAAAATAAGAATAGCGCCTGCCAAAATAGTAGCAGTAGCAAGACCTGCCATACCTTCCTGAGCTACTATGCCTGCAACGATAGTTGCAAATGCTGCTGTGGGGCCTGCAATTTGAACAGTTGAACCACCTAAAAATGATATTACAAAGCCTGCAACAATAGCAGTGTATATACCCTGCTCAGGTCCCACACCTGAAGCCAGAGCCAATGCAATTGACAACGGCAGTGCAATAATTGCAACGATTATACCTGAAACAAGATCTTTGACAAATTGTCCTTTGTTATACCCCTTCATAGAGGTAAAAAGCATAGGTTTGATTTTTTCCATTAATTTCACTTTCTTTCAATCTATTTTCAACGATTAATATTATAATCCTCAAAATCATTTTGTCTACAGAAATTGACACATTTTTTATCTTTCTGCATTTTGCTCACTAAAGGGACATTTTTTTGATAGGAATTGTACAAAATTAAGAAAAATTAACCCAAAATAAGTCTTTAATTGTTAAATGTTATAATTGACATTTGTAACAGTCAGCACTATAATATTTCAGCATTAATTTAATAAAGAAGGTAATACCTATGGAAACACTCTTAGTAATCTCAGTAGCACTCAGCGCAGGTCTCTTTATGTCCCGTGTTGTAAAGCCTTTAAAACTTCCTGCAGTTACAGGTTATCTTGTGGCAGGCATACTTATAGGTCCCTACTGCTTAGGACTTTTAGGCATCAAGGGTCTTGGTTTTACTTCAACAGAGGAAGTAAGTGCTATGAATATAATCAACGATGTGGCTCTCGGATTTATAGCCTTTGCTATTGGCGATGAATTCAGAATCTCACAGCTTAAGAAAACCGGTAAGGCAGCAACCGTAATCGGTATTTTCCAAGCAGTTGTAACAACCGCTCTCGTTGATGCAGTTTTAATCGGACTCCACTTCATTTTAGGACCTGAAAAGCTCCCCCTTTCAACTGCAATTGTTTTAGGAGCTATCGCATCTGCTACAGCTCCTGCGGCAACACTTATGGTTGTAAGACAGTATAAAGCAAAGGGTAAGCTCACATCATTGCTACTCCCCATCGTTGCTCTTGATGACGCTGTCGGTCTTATAATTTTTGCAGTATCACTCGGTGTTGCAAAAACTCTTCACAATGGTGAGCTCAGCCTTATTTCTGTTATCGTTGACCCTCTCGTTGAAATCTTCCTTTCTCTTATTGTCGGCGGTATCATCGGATATGTGCTCTCATTCTGCGAAAAATTCTTCCGCTCGAACACAAAGCGTCAGGCACTTGTTGTAACAGCAATTTTCCTCGCTGTTGCCCTTTCAAAGCTCAAGTATAATATCAGTGGAGTTCACGTAGGCTTCTCACCTCTTCTTGTATGTATGATGCTTGGCACTATATTCTGCAATGTCTGTGACTTTTCAGCAGATATGATGGAAAAGACTGATAAATGGACTGCACCCATATTCATCCTCTTCTTCGTGCTAAGTGGTGCAGAGTTGGAGTTCTCGGTATTCAGTGACCTTGCTATAGTAGGCATCGGCATCGTATACATCATATCACGTTCTTTCGGCAAGTATTTCGGTGCACGTATAAGTGCAGGCTTTGTAAACTGCGATAAGCATATCAAGAAATATCTCGGTATAACGCTTTTACCCCAGGCAGGTGTTGCACTCGGTATGTCAATCACAGCTATGGCTGAACTTGGTGCAGAAGGTACCGTTATCCGTAATATTGTACTCTTCGGCGTGCTTATATATGAGCTCTTCGGACCTATGATGACAAAGATGGCACTTATGAAGGCCGGTGAAATCAGCCCGAAATTTCACGAGCCCAGAGTTGCTCCTGAAAAGACCTGATAACAGAAGGCTACGATTCTTATCTTAATAAAAAATCAAGCGGTAGGTCTGAGCCTACCGCTTTTCTGTCAGAATTCAAAATAAAGTGTTTTCTGATGTTCCTCTATCATCTGAGCGTACGAAGATAAGTCTTTGTTTCATCGCTTATACGGTAGCTTTCAATTGCTTTCTGTATAGTCTTACGATGCACCCAGGGAGTAAGCCTTCTCTCCTGGAGATAAACTACAGCGCTGTCATATTGCTTGGCAAGTGCCGTTGCAAAATACCATGAAATCATCATATTTATATAATATTCCTCGCTTATGACACCAGCCACCAAAGAAAGATGCTCACTTTTGAAATTTTCATCCAGATAGTAGCTCAAAAGGCATCCGATAGCATATCGCACCGTATAAACCTCGTCACTTTTTATCCACTGATTAATATAACCAAAGAGCCTTTCAGGCTCTTTTTTTAATGCCTTTGGTCTTAACATATCACAAGTCGCCCAGTTATCTATATAAGGCAAGAGCTTTTCTGTTTCCTCTATGCACTCATCGAAGCTGTTTATTTTCTCTATCAAAAAGCCATGCAAATTATCCTCTTCGTAATATTTATGAGGAAGGTCTGCTAAAAAGTCCTTGTACTCTGCCGATTTATAAACCTCCATTGCAAATTTACGAAGCTCAGGCGTCCTCACACCTATAATCTTGTCACTGTTAACAGTAGGCATAAGCTTTGAGTGAAAGGCTTTGTAGTTTTCATCCGCAAGAGAAAAGAGCTTCTCTCTGATTTCTTCCACCGTCATGCCTCTATCACCAAACCTGCACGGAGCTGTTCAGCTTTATCGCCAAGCTCATTTTTCAGTATCTCAAATGCCTTTTTACCTGTGCAGTGTCCCGTATAGATTTTTTCTATACCCGTCTTTTTAATTCTGTCGGCAAGAGTTTTCACCTCTTCGTCAGAAGATTTATAAAGATGAAAGCCCCCTATCAAAGCATATATTTTTTTATTCGGGAAGCTTTTCTGCACCTCGGTAATAACCGTATCAGCACCACCATGACAGCATGAATTGAATATGACAAGGCCTTTATCCGCATCTATTACAAGACTTTGTTCGTGGGAAAAATCATCGTAACAAAGTTTTCTGTTTTCTTTTATGCACAGTCCGTCCTTCTTTGCCTTTTCACTGAGTCCCTTTGTTTTATGGGATACTATACTTACACCGCTACCGAGGTTTTTGTCACCTTTAACATAGACAATTCTGTCCTTGTATTTCTCCATTACCCCCTTTTTTATGCCGATATATTTGGAGAATATCCATCTTTTACCGTAGCAATTTTCCTTACACCCTGAGCTGAGATAAAATTTTGCCTTGCTGTTGACAGAGAAAAATTTTTCCATACCGTCAGCGTGATCATAATGGGCGTGAGATAGTACACCTATATCCACCTTAGAGAGTTCTATACCTAACTTCTCTGCATTGAGGGCAAAATTTTCACTTGCGCCTGTATCAAGAAGTATCCTCTTATCGGAGTGGCGGATAAAAACTGAAAGTCCCCACTCACCTTTGAGCTTATCTTTTGCTATGTTGTCTATGAGTACTGTAGCTTTCATTTTGCTTTTCTCCCTGTAATTCTTTCATATTTATCTACACCCCATTTATCAACGAGGCAACTTTTCGGTTTCTTATCCATAACATCATTATAATAAATAACTCTGGTATCAAGCTTTGTGAGATTGTCTTCGTGGATAGTCACAACTCTTACGCCTCTTTTATTACCATAGGTGAAGAATGACGGTGATGGTACTGCCGCAAGCTTTATACCCTGACAGTCACAAACAAAATCATTGGTATGATCGTGACCAAAGAAGCAGGCAATCATATTGCCCTTTTCTTTTATTGCATCAAACTGCCCGCCATTAACGTCAGGCGGACAAGGCCCCTCATTCATCTCACCCGAGAGAAGAAACTCTTTTTTGAATTTATAGAACTTCTTTCCTCTTATACACTGGCCTCTTGTATAACCCGGTAACGGTAATCTGTTTTCTTTCATCAGATCATATACCTCAGGGAAAATTATATGCTGGAAGAGATATGAGGGCAGGTTACCATTTTTGTTGCACTCACTTTTGTACCAGTCAAGCTGATAAGGCTTGACATAAGCATATCCACCCTCTTTGGCATAAGCACCCGAATCAACGAAATAAAGGCTGAAAATGTTTTTTTCACCTTTAGAATCCTTAAGGTTGATTGAGTAATCTCTTTTATCAGCCAGACAATTTTCTTCTTCACCGTAAACTGAAAGTAAAAACTTTTTGGCCTCGTCTTCACTCATATCAGGAAGGCCCTCGTGATCGTGGTTACCAAAGACCATAGCAAAAGTAGTGCCGCCCAAAAGCGACACTATCTTTTTTATTGCAGTGATATTTTTTTCTTTTGTTACACCCCTATAGCGTCCTGTGGTGTTATCCCCGAGAAGCACAACAAGATCAGGCTTTTCAGTCTTCATAACATAGCTTATGAACTTCTCAGTCCATATGGGCATAATTTCGGGTGTATGAATATCCGATAAAATCAGAACTTTGAATTTTCCGTCTGTGAATTTCATTTCTTCTTATTCTTGATAAACTTCGGAGTAACCTTATCGAGGAATTTTTCAAGAGCTTCAAATTCCTTTTCAGCCTGCTCGGCATCCTCTTCAAGTCTTTTATCAATATTGTAATAAAGTATATCGCAACCACATTCAGGGCAGTTTTGCTTTATGTTGAATAAATAGAGTTTTTTACCGCATTTCGGACACTTATCCATTATACTTCCTCCTTTACCATTTTGGCTGAAGCTTCTTCTCTTCTGCGCTGAACTTCACTCTGAATCATAGAGAGCTTTTCACCCTCAAGGTCATAGAACTTATAGGGAATAAGATTAAGAAGGCCGAGAACTGCAGGGATGATTGTAACAAGAGCCCAGAGCCAGAACTTTGTATTGATAGGTGAAGATTCTGAAATAACCATCATTTCGCTTGAGCTGTCTCTTACAAGACCTACAACCGGAATAAGAGCAGTACCAAGAGCTGTTGCAAGAGTACCTGTAAGCTTACCCATAAAGGTCAGCACTGAGAATGCCATACCCTCATTACGCTTGCCTGTTTTATATTCCATATAGTCAACAGTTTCACTTATCATCTTTGTGGGGATAACAGCGCAGATAGAACCATTGATTGCACCTGCTACACCCTGAATCATAAACAGAGGTACAACAACAGCCATTTCTGTATAATGTCTGCTTCCAAGCAAGAAAACAAGAACGTTTATAGCAGCATTCATAAGAGCCATTCTGACAACAATCTGCCTTGAAGTCCATCTCTTTTCGAGCTTTGTCATAAGAGGATAAGTTGCCCAGCCCATAAGTGTACCCGGAAGACCTGCAAGAAGCGAAAGACTGTTTACACCAAGAACATTATAGTAATAGTAAACACTGAAGGTACCGCCGATACCGCCTAGAACCGAAATAAGGTTTGAAGCCATAATAAGCATAAGAGGCTTGTTCTTGAACATAAATGCGAAGCATTCGCTGAGCTTCGGCTCGTCGTTTACATAAACTACTCTTTCCTTTGTCTTTGTGCCTGCAAGAGAGAAAAGATACATACCGAAGGTACCTGCAATAATACTCAGCACAAAGAATACCTGTGAAAGTGAAAGAGGAATTGTTCCGTTTCTTGAAAGGTCAAGACAAACTGTGATGATGATACCGGGGATACCGCCAATGATACCGGAGATAAGACGAGCTGACTTGATAACTCTTGAACGGTCGGCAGGATTAGGTGAAATCGCTGATGAAAGGCCCCAGAAAGGAATATCACCGATGGTGTAGAAGAATTCCCATATAAAATATGTAATACACATATAGACAATTCTTATAGGTCTTGATGCATCGTCGCCTACAAAAATAGGTCCACCGAAAAAGAGGATGGTTGTTAAACCTAAAAATATAGGAACGAAAATGAGATAAGGTCTGAGCTTGCCGAAACGGGTACGTGTCTTGTCAACAACCACACCCATAAGAGGGTCGTTGAAGGCATCCCAGAAGGACATAACCGTCAGCATAAGTGCTACAACCGCTTCGGGCACACCGAATACACTTACAAGGAAGAAAGCGCGCTGAGCAGTCATCATATTATAACCTATGCACTGTCCTCCGTTTGCTATGCCGTATATTGCCGTTTCTTTGACACCGACATAGCGTTTTTCTTTTGTCTTTGTTTCTGTTGTCATATTAATCTCCTTTCACATAAACAGGTGCTGTCAGAGCAATCAGACAATTCTCATCGTCATCAATTCTGCCCCAGAGCTCTGCATTATACCACGTGTTTTCTTTTAAGATTATTTCGGTGCGCAGATAGCCGGAACCGATTTCTGCCACAACTTCCCCGCCATTTGAAATAAGCTTTATTTTTTCGGGAGTTACCTTTTCAGATACACCCATTTTCTCCATACGCTCAAAGCTGAGAGTGAATTCTACTGTCTTATCCCCTGCTGTTACTTCGTCACCCATTGTCTTATCGTCGATAGTGAAATAAAACAGAGGTCCCATTGAAATTACAGTTCTGCAACATCTGACAGCTTCTTTCATTTTCATATCTGTAAGCTCACCCTCGCACAAAAGATAAGTACATGCACTGTGATAAACATCTCTCGTTGCACGGTGCCAGTCTCTGCCGAAGGTTGGGGTAATTCTGTAGCCCTCATCTAAAAGTGAGTGCCATAAATCAAGAGTTCTTCTGTTGGGAGTATTCATATAAGGACAGCCCTCAGACCATATTTCCATATAGTTGACAAGCGACCAATCCTTCACATTATAATCCCAGCGACCGCCTGTGCAGATAGGTGTACCAAGCTGAAACGGGTGGCACACACCCACCAGTCCGTTACCGTCGTGAACAGCCTGCATTTTTTCATCAATATTGTCAGGCACTGCATCACGCCAATCAACGTAGCAGTCGCAATTCATTGCATGCATATGACCGAAGTATGTAGTCCACTCTATGCTTTTAAGCACAGGTATAGGTGAATCTCCCACTTCATCGTGACCTGATGTTGTGTTGTGATCCGTCAGCTGAATACCGTCAAGGTGTCTGTCAACAGCAGTGTCAATAAGCTCTTTTACACTGAACTGTCCGTCAGAATGAAGTGTGTGACAGTGAAGCTCGCAGGCATACCATTTTTTATTCATAAAAGTCACCTGCTTCCACCTTAAGTCTGCAGTCAACGCTTTCTGTCACAATACCGTGAAGATTGAGCACTACCTTCCACTGACCTTTTTGTATCTTACCCTTATGAAACCCTCTTGATGCGAAGTCTTCTCTTAAAATATGTATCTGGTCCTTATCCTGACGGTGGGCACATCCGCGATAGGTATCAGGGTCATCAACAGATACAGTAATAAGATTTTTCAAGGGCTTATATTCATCCCAATTGGTGTATTCGCAGGCAAAGTCACCTGCATCTTTTTTTATGTTATTTTCAATCAGCATATTTGCTCTTTCGTCGTCTTCGAGAATTTTAGGCGAATAGCTGAAGGTAATTTTCAGGCTTTTAACATCTTCACTGATTTCAAAAGGAAAGCTGATATTGGTCTTTTCATCTTTATAAAAAACCTTAAACTCCTTATCTACGAGAGTCATACTCAATCCTCCCATTTGCCGATATACTTCTCATACTCTTTGGAGTACTTGTCAACAAGCTCACAAGCAATTGGATAACTGCATACAAGAGGATGAACTGTAAGAGCCTTGATTGCCTTAGCCTTGTTCTTTTCCATAATCGCCTCAACAGTAAGGTTTTCATAGTGCTTGACAGCACGGATAAGATTCTTCTGCATTTCAGGCACATTGTCGATTTTGTCAGGATGTGCACCATCTTTGTCGATTGTGCAGGAAACCTCGATTACATCGCCGTCATCGAGGAAGTCCATAGCACCCTCGTTAGGAATTGAAAGCACCATTCTTACACTCTTACCTGAAGCCACAGCCTTGATAAATTCAAGAGCAACGGCAGCATAGGAGCCGTTTTCGGGCTGCTTGATATATTCCTCTGCAGGAGGTACGGGGAATTTTTCTTCACGCATTTTGCCTGTTTCAATTGAGAAGTAGCTGTTTTCTCTCATTGCATAATGCTCCATAAAGCAGTGGAACGCCTTTTCGAAATCGTTGTCGATATCGATAGTTCTCATTTCCTGAAGCATATGCTCGTTGATTTCCATAATAGTTTCGCCACGAGTCTTTGCACCTGAAAGGATACTACCAACAGCCTTGTCTCTGTAATGGTAGAAATAGAGATATTCGTTAGGCATAAGCTTATCACTGAGCTCAACTAACTTTTCAGGGAAAAGACGAAGCTCTGTGCTCTTATATATGTCTGGATGCTTAAGAAGCTCCTCTGTAACATCCTTACCATCGTGGATAAACTCACCAAACCAAGAAAGATGATTAAGACCGAAGCACTTGAATGTCATATCCTTGTAGCCTGTCATTTCACGGAGCTGACGAAGGAAACCGCTTGGAGCATCGCAAACACCGTAAACATTATTGTAACCCATAGTGCGAAGTGCCTGGGTAACAAGACCACTGGGATTTGTGAAGTTGAATATGGGAGCACCCGGCTTTGCATAAATCTTAGCCTGCTCGCAATAATCAATGAGAGTGTGGATACTGCGAAGTGCCATAGCAAAACCGCCTGCACCTGTAGTTTCCTGACCGAGTACACCTAAATCAAGGGCTGTTCTTTCGTCGAAAACTCTGCCTTTGTCACCCTCAGCACGGATAGTAGTAATAACAAAGTCCGCATCCTTAAGAGCTTCCTTTGAATCTGTTGTAAGAGAGAACTTAAGCTCAGGATTAATCATTTCTGAGATTCTCTTGGCAATTTTGCCATAGATATAGAGTTTTTCTTCGTCTATATCCATAAAAACTGTTTCTGTGATACCCGTATCAGTGGCACCTAAAGCGATTGATTTTGCAAGAAATGGTGAGCGTACACCGCCACCGCCTAAAACTGCAAGTTTCATACTGTTTCACTCTTTTCTATGTTTGACATCATTATTTTTTCTATTAGTTCTGTTGTTGGGAAATCACAGATTATCCAGCCTGTTTTCTTTCTGAGTGGGTATTCCATAAACTTCTTATTTATATATTCAGCTGTACCAGCAAGATTGCCGTCAGTTTTCGCACTTGTTGAAATGTAATGGAGGGCAAAATTGTTTTTATCTGTTACAGCTGAGTTCATATAGTTTTCACAACAGAGCCATTTGGGTTCGGGAGTAAGACAATATCTGTCCTGAACTATTGCTTTGGCATCACAGCTGAGCTTAACCTTTTTTGCTTTCATCCTTTTTCTTGCCTGATCGGGCCAGAATGAGAAATCGAGTCCGCCAACTGCAGTTTTGTAGAAATTTTTCCACACTCTGCACCTTCTCATCAGTACTAACTTACCACGGCACTGACCTAATGTCGGCACTTTATTATCAAGGTACCAACTGCTCTCGTCACCTCTTATGTACTTATCATAAAACGGAGGGAAGAACCAACGGTTGATTATTCCTCTATCCTGTTTAATACTGAGAATTATTGTCTCTTCAGGATTCTCATTAAGAAAAGCCTTACAATTAGCTATAACTTCACCGAATGTCAATCTCTTTGTTTTTTCTTTATCACTATAACAGTCAGCGAGTGAGTGAACAAGATAGAATTCATCACCTTTTTTTGTAAGGCGAATATCAAGAAATCTCACACCCATCTGAAGCTGCTCAGCAATAGTTTTATCCTGACAGCGAGCTACATTGTCCATTTGGACATAGGCTGTTGCACTGTCGTGGGTGCCTGCTATATTAAGCTCCGACAAGTATACTCCGTCATCAATCTGAGTTAAAACATTCATAATCATTCCCCTTTTAAAGGACACATTTACCCATTTAAAATAATGATATATTATTGAAAATAAAATTGCAAGGGTAAGCAGTGTTTTTCTACCTTTTGCATAATTGAGAGTACACAGAGTTATGCAAAAAATATAGTGAGATAAAGCGGTGAGTTACGGCTCCATTGTCGAAGCTGCGCTTCGGCTCTTGAATGACCTACGGTCATTCAAGAAAATCGCCCTTGGCGATTTATGGAGCCGCCGCAACTACCCTCTTGCAGGAACTAAAAAGCAGGCAACTTTCGTTGCCTGCCAAAGTTATTTACCAACGGAATACAGAATCCGCCTTATGAGGTTGTCTTGTATATTCAAGATTTATTCCGTCATCATTCACATATATAACGCCCACAAGGCAACAAAGCCTTTCATCCGCATTATTAAAGCTTGCAATAATATAATAGGATTCATCCTTTGATAATTCGCAATCGAATTCATCCTCAGTAAGGGATAGTGTTGTTTCTTCTCTGTCGGATAAAATTTTGCTGATTAAATCTCTGTCACTAATATAAGCTATTGAAGTTACATCGTTCATTGTAAAATCAAGATTAAACAGCGGTTCTCCCTCATTAACAGATCTAGGAATAATTTCCAAGGATTTGACATTAGCTTCATTAAGCTCGGGCAAAATCACATCACTTCTGTAACACACATGAAAATAATCGTACTGCTTTTCTGTTAAAACTGCAAGGAATTTATTATCCTCATCATTACAAAAATCATAGATATACAATTCATCATTGGTCAGCAACTCAAAAATATCAGGTGTAATATTGCCTATCTTTTCATTTATGGTATCCCGCACATAGTAACCGTCAGACCATTGAAGTCGTTTATAGACATAATCATTATACTCAAATACACCATCCCGGGTCTGATGACCCTCAAACCTGCTGTCATAAAACTTATAGGAAACTGTTAAAACGAGAAAAATTACTGCTATTGATATCAGTACTTTTTTTATTATTTTGAATTTCATTTAGATTCATTCCTTTATCTATTATACATTCATAATACCACTTGAATCTAAAAAATCAAGCACTTTATTTGCTCTTAAGAAAATCTTCATTTTCACATACGAGAACAGCTCCGTTCAACTAAGAACAGAGCTGTTTAATATGCTTTTTCTTGCCCTCGCCGGGCAGGCGTTACTTTTGCTGGCGCCAAAAAGTAACCAAAACGCGCAGTTATTATTTTACTGATTCCACTGCTGCCTTTTCACATTCAAGGCCCTTGACATACCTCTCAAGAAATACGTTGAAGCCTTCAACATCTTTTGCGTCAGGCTCTTCAGTTACAGTTTCAGCAGTAGCGAATGCTTTTTTCTCAAGGAAATTCTCAAGTGACATATCCTCACCCTTAACACTGTAAAGAGCAAGAAGTGCCATACCGTAAGGTCCGCCCTCACCTGCAGTTTTCATAACTGATACAGGAGCATCAATAGCTGCTGCAGTTATCTTCTGTCCCACACCTGGGTAGATGTAGAAACCGCCGTGACCGTAAATTTTGTCAATAGCAGCCTTTTCATTTTTAAGAAGAAGATCAAGACCAACCTTAAGAGCTGCAAGAGCTGAATAAAGCTGAGTTCTCATAAAGTTGCCAAGAGTGAATTTTGCATCAGGTGTACGTACAAAGAGAGGCCTGCCCTCCTGAAGACCTGTCACAGGCTCACCTGAGAAGTAGTTATATGATGTAAGGCCACCGCAGTCGCTGTCGCCTTTCATTGCATTTTCAAACATAAGGTCGAGAATCTTGCCGCGCTTTGCATCGATGCCAAGAGCATTAGCAAACTCACCGAAAAGACCTGCCCAAGCATTGAGGTCACTTGTACAGTTATTGCAGTGTACCATAGCAACGGGTTTACCGCTGGGAGTAGTAACCATATCGATTTCGGGATACACCTTGCTAAGGCTGTTTTCGAGAACGATCATAGCAAAAATCGATGTACCTGCTGATATATTACCTGTTCTCTCTCTTACGCTGTTGGTTGCGGTCATACCTGTACCTGCGTCACCTTCACATGGAGCAAGGGGTACACCAACTGTGAAGTCGCCATCAGCATCAAGGAATTTTACACCTTTTTCTGTAAGAGCACCTGCATTTTCGCCTGCAACGAGAACTTTGGGAAGAATCTCACGAAGAGTCTTACCGAATCCT
>JAZQUF010000038.1:0-36582 GCA_045631165.1 Acutalibacteraceae bacterium | reverse complement strand
GATAACCTGATTGTCTTCGTCAAGAGCAAGTCTTGTAACATAGCCTTCTGCCATTTCAAGATAACGAACGCCCTTAACCTTTGTGCCGTACATTGTGCCAACCTGTGAGCGGAGACCCTTGCCGAGGTCTTCAAGACCTGCGCCAACTGAAAGACCGTCTTCTGAGAAAGCTGACTGGCTACGGCCATAAACGATCTGAAGGAAGAGTTCACGCATAGCTGTGTTGATAGCGTCACAAACAAGGTCTGTGTTGAGTGCTTCGAGAAGTGTCTTGCCGGGAAGGATTTCACTAGCCATAGCAGCTGAGTGAGTCATACCTGAGCAACCGATTGTTTCAACGAGAGCTTCTTCGATGATACCGTTCTTAACGTTAAGTGAAAGCTTGCAAGCGCCCTGCTGAGGAGCACACCAGCCCACACCGTGTGTGAATGCAGAGATATCCTTAATTTCATAAGCCTTTACCCACTTACCTTCTTCGGGAATGGGAGCGGGGCCGTGGTTCGGTCCTTTAGCGACCGTACACATTTGTTCAACTTCATGTGTGTAGTTCATGATGTTAAATCTCCTTTCGAGAATTAGTATTGGTTATTGTTTACCGCATATAATAATATCAAATATTTTTATTTCTTGCAATAGTGTATCAGTAAAAAATTAAGGTAATAATCAAGATTTTTTGGTTTATTAGACGAATGGGCATAAAAAAAGGCGCTGCTCTTAAGTGCAACGCCTATACAAGTTTTGATTATGTACTTAATCCGGATTAAGATATCAATCATAGAATTTATCGTAAAAGAACCGGGAAATCTCATACCCTACTCCACGTATAAATTCAATCGGCGGATATAATACCTCATTTGCAAATTTTTCAATAGTCATATAAGGAATTTGGATAAATATAAAAGGTATAATAAAAAGTCCCGTATCATATTCTACTTTCCTTTAACAGCTTTACCTGTCAAAAAGTCTGTCAACATCAAAACCGATGTTATCTGCAATTTTGTCAAAAATCTCAGCCAATTTTTCAAATGGCCATATAAACGGATAAATCAGCACAAGCGGTACAATAAAAAGTCCCATAATTTTCTCCTTTTTTCTTTATTATATTATTGCTGTGTGCGAATTGTCAAGAGTTTTTTGTGTCAGCATAGGTAATGTTGTACGTTTCCGTCATCTCGTATGCAACAATTGTGCTTGCCGTAACCTCTGCAACGCTGAAATCTATATCCGCGAGCATAGCTGCTTTTATGCTGAGTTTTTCCACTTTGCCGTCACTTACAGTCATCGTCAGAGTACCGCCATCATAATAGCTGTCTGCACCCTCAATAACCAAGGGAGATGTCTTCAGCTTTTTGAACTCGGGCAGTGCAATGGCTCCGTCAAAATAGGACTTCTGCTTGCTGTCACCTTTTTTATAGAGCTTGCTTTCATCCTTAAGTGTAATGGTGATTACATACTTGCCGTCTTTTTTTGTAATTTCATATTTTTCTATATCGTTCTTTTCGAGAGAAGCTTTTTTGCCGCAGGGCTCAATGAGCTTGTTGGCACTCTTGTCTTCGTTGGTACCACCTACATATTTATAATTCTTTTTCAGGGTACCCTCAAAAAGACTCAGAGTGTTTTTGACACTCATTGCAAGATTTTTCCTGCTGCAGGAAATGAACTCCGTATCAATTGTCTTTTTATATTTCACCGTCATATCAGGTTGAGCTTTAAGAGCGGTTATCATATCATTATAATGCTGCGCTGTCTGTGCGGCGGTATGTGGTACCGACCCCGAATTATAGGTAAACTCCTTATACTCACGGCTGAAATCACCGAAAGCTACACTGTCATCTATCTTTTTGTAGCTCATTATCTTGAATGTGTATCGAGTGTCTTCTTCCAGTCCGCTTACAGTCATAGTAGTATGGCTCGTGCGATTGTATATTCTGAAGGTTTCTGTTTTGGTGTCGTATATGTAAACTCTGTAATTAGTCGCCCCCTTAGGCTTATCCCAATAGAGAGTAATTGAATTATCAGTAATGCTTCTCGTATATATATTCTCAACATCCGATGGCTTTGTAACAGCCTTTACGCTGTCGCTGTATTCACCGTATATCACCTTTCCTCTCTCATAACAGAAACCTCTGACACGGAATCTCAACGCACCCTCGCTGGCGATATTTTGTATAGTAACTTCGTTTGATTTAACTGTATAGGCATATCTGTAATTTTCGTCACTGTCATATCTGATAAAGACCTGATATGCATAGGCGTCATCTATTTTACCCCAACTTAGAGTAACCGCACCGACAGCACTCTTCATCACCGTAAGATTTTCAACCTGCGCGAGCGTCTTTACCTCAGACTCATCAATCACACCGTCAGCACTGACCTGAACATCCTCAATGGTTACAGCCGAATCCCTGATATAAAGCCCCGACACACAGAAGGCGAGTGCTGACAAAAGAAAGAGCAACACTGCTACAAGAGATATTTTCTTCACTGCACTCACCTGCCTTTAATTTTTTTCTTTAATATATTATACTCTTATTTTTTCACCTTATCAACGGGTAAGAAAAATTTTCCGGTCAGGTTGAGGCTCCATTACCGAATGAAATTCGGTAAGATGACATACGCAGTATGCCATCGAAAATCGTCACAGACGATTTTATGGAGCCGCCCCTCCCCTACAGTACCGACAAAAAAAGCAGAGGCAAGTCAAACTTACCTCTGCTGAGCACTGTTTATTTAATTCCGAACTCCGCTTTACCCTCTTCTGTATCTCTGTAATACTGAGTCTTGGGATTGGGGTGCTTGTGGCTCTTCCAGATTTCTTCAGCTCTGGGAGCCCATTCAGCTGCAAACTTGTCGCACTTGCTGCAAAGCATTTCAGCTGTTTCTTCCTGGATAAGATTCGTTGACTTAGCACCTGTTCTCTTGACGATATCCCTAAGGCACTGAGGATTCTCAAGCATGGGACAAGGTCTCAGATGATTATCATTAAAGGGCTGATCGTGTCTGAAAGCCATAAAGAGAGGTCTCTGAAGCGCCTCTAAGAGCGTGTGGGTTCTGATATTTGAATCGGAGAAATGAATAAACACGCAAGGCTCCATATCACCTGCAGAATTTATGTGGAAATAGTTTCTTCCTCCTGCAATGCAACCACCCACGTATTCACCGTCGCTCTGGAAATCCATAAAGAACATCGGCTTACCTGTTTTGCTATTACGTACCTTCTTAAGCCACTTATACATATATTCTCTCTGATCCGGAGTGGGAATAAGCTCAGCAGGAGCATCGTGACCCACTGGCATAAAGTTGAAATAAAGAGCAAACTTGGCACCAAGACCAATCATCTTATCAAGGAATTCATCACTTGTTACCTTTTCAACATTTGCTCTTGTATAGCATACGCTTATACCGAAGAGACAACCCTTGCTCTTAAGAAGATTCATTGAATTGATAACCTTCTGATAGTTACCCTCACCGCGTCTGTCATCTGTAGATTTCTCATCACCTTCAATTGAAAGTGCAAGTGCAATATTACCCACACGAACCATATCGTCGCAGAATTTTTCGTCAACGAGATGACCGTTTGTATATGAAAGGAAAGCGCAATCGGGATATTCTTCGCAGAGTCTGATAATATCGTTCTTTCTGATTAACGGTTCTCCGCCTGTGAACATATAGAAGTGTGTACCGAGCTCTCTGCCCTGAGAAACAATGCTTGACATTTCTTCATAGGAAAGATTGTTCTGATGGCCATATTCTGCCGCCCAACAGCCCTTACATTTACAGTTGCAGGCACTTGTCGGATCAAGGAGAATCTGGAAAGGAATATTACATTTATACTTCTCTCTGTTTTCTCTTACAGCCTTGGTACCCTTGATACCTGCGCCAAGACCGATAGCAAGTGCCATTCTTTTGAGCATACCTCTGTCAAGGTCATTCAGAACATTCATTGCAAGCTGATAATATACGTTGTCGCCCTCTTCTATAGCCTTACGTGCAGCAACAAAATTCTTCTTAGGGAATGTGCCTGCAAGAAGCTTTTCAGTAATATCAAGAAGTCTTATGAGATTTTCCTTCGGTTTTTTATCTATATACTTTAAAATTCCATCAAGAGTTGCACCGACTGCCAATCTTTCTGCTTTGTCTTTTATAGTCATCGACTGTACCTCACTTCATTGAGTTCTGAAATATCATTAAGAGTTAATATATCATAAATTCACAAGAAAGTCTATAGCTCTGTCATGAATTAACATTTTATTCTAGGTTTTTTGTTGTAATCTTTCCCATAATTGTGTATAATACTAAAAGTTTTTACTGCGGAGGTTATTATGAACCCAAAAACCAAATCTACATTACTTGCACTTCTTCGAGCCACTGTGGCAATGATAATATTTGTCCTGGCTGTGATAAATTATGAGAAGCTGAAAAACATCGACGTGCGTGCTCTTGTGGAGGTCAGCTCAACTGTTACCTTAGCAATACTGACAATATGGGGTGTTTACCTCGTGAAGTCTGTTCTTTTTATTATACCCGCTTCACTCATATATATTTCAATCGGTATGGCATTTGATGTGTGGCAGGCGTGCCTTATCAGTCTTGTCGGTATAATTCTGGAGGTAACCGTCACATATTTTCTTGGACTTTTCCTTGGCGGAGACTATGTAAACAAGCTCCTCGCAAAAAGCAAGGGCGGGCAAAAGATACTTGATATGAAATTCAACGACAACTTTCCTGCATTTCTTGCCATCAGAGCACTTCCCGTATTCCCTATAGATTTTGTCAGTCTGTTCTGGGGAGCATCAAAAGCGAAATTTCCACGATATTTTTTTGCCAGCGTTATCGGCATAATGCCACGCGTGGTGCTCTTTACAATCTTAGGCGACGGCATCTACGATTATATACCTATTCACATGATAATAAAAATAGTCATCTTCGCTATCCCCGTAGGCGTTGCAGCTTATCTCATCAGACATTTTATAAAGCTTAAGGCACAGTAAAAATTTACAGCAGTTCACCGATAATGCGGCGGACTGCTGTTTTTCTTTTCAGATGGTGCAAAAGGAGAGGTGGAAGGCGGCTCCACTGCCAAGCAGAGCTTGGCACGGCAATGATATTGCCGTAAATCGCTCCGCGATTTCGTGGAGCCGCCCGTCCTCCGCAAGCTTTCCTATAAAAGGTAAAATTCCGAACCGCGCTTCTGCACAGTCCGGAACCTTACAGATATTAGAGAACCAGAAGTAATCGTTTTGAAACACAATAACGCATTTGTGTTGTGTTATGAATACATATTACACCTTTTGTTGCAAATTGAAAAGAGGTTTGTCGGAGTGTTTACATTTTCTTTACAAGTGATAGCGATTGATTTCTCGTTGCGAATAAAAAGAGACACGAGTAACTGACCCGTGTCCCAATTCATAATTTTTAATCGTCCAGCTTCACTATAAGTGTCTTATAGACATATCTGAAGCATATAAGGGAAACCACAAGTGACATTACCTCTGCCACCGGGAATGCAAACCAGACATTGTTAAGCACACCTGTTTTCGAAAGAAGATATGCCGCAGGAAGAAGAACGATAATCTGTCTGCAGAAAGAAACGATGGTTGAAAAGTGGCTTCTGCCGAGTGCCATAAAGGATGAACCCAGATTGATAGATGCGCCCGCAAGAACAAAGTGGGTACTGATAATTCTGAGCGCAGGTACACCGATACCCATCATATCTTCACTTGCATCGAAAAGTCTGAGCATCGTCTCGGGCATAATCCACATCATAAGAGTACCGAAAGCCATAATCGACACCGCAAGTGTACAGCTGAATTTCAATGTTGATGTGATTCGTTTTCTGTTTCTTGCTCCGTAGTTGAATGCCACAATGGGAATAACACCGTTGTTAAGGCCAAATATAGGCATAAACACAAAGGATTGAAGCTTGAAATATACACCGAACACTGCTGCCGCTGTTGTGGAGAATGAAAGAAGAATCTTATTAAGGCAGAATGTCATAAATGAGCCGATTCCGACCATTATAATTGACGGCACACCAATTTTATATATATCAGCAACGATTCTGAAATCGGGTCTGAAGCCTTTGAATGAAACTCTGACTTCTTTATTGAGCTTCTGATTAAGTACAATGCCTACTACGAAAGCAATCATCTGACCTATAACAGTTGCAACTGCCGCACCCTTTGCTTCCATTCTCGGGAAGGGGCCGATGCCTAAAATCAGCAGCGGATCAAGAATGATGTTTGTAATTGCACCTGAAAGCTGAGTTATCATTGCAAGGGTAGTTTTACCCGTAGCCTGCATAAGTCTTTCCATTGTAACCTGACCGAAAAGACCCACTGAAGCCATACACACTATGCTGAGGTAGTCCACGCCGTAGCCGAAAATAGGTGAATCTGCACTAACCTGAGTGCTGAAGAAAAGCTTTGTACCGAAAAGTCCGAAAACAAAGAACAGCAGACTACTGAAAAATACCAGCGTAACACCGTTAGTAGCAATTTTGTTAGCCTTGTCGTAATCCTTTGCACCGAGGCTTCTGGACAGAAGTGCATTGATACCTACGCCTGTACCGGTAGCAACACCAATCATAAGATTCTGCGCCGGGAACGCAAGTGATACTGCCGTAAGAGCATCCTCGCATACCTGAGAGACAAAAATACTGTCAACTATGTTATAAAGAGCCTGAACAAGCATTGAAATCATCATAGGCAGACTCATACTTATGACTAGTTTTTTTATAGACATAACGCCCATTTTATTTTCCTTCTGCATTTTATTCCTCCTGTTTTACAAGTTCTGAATCATATACCTGTATATTATAGCACCAATCGGTCTTAAAATCTACTGTTTTCAGCAAAAACCTTTGTCTATTTTGCTTCATTCAGTTGTCAATATTATGTTTAAAACAACCAAATATATTGTCAATATAAGCCAAAACGTCTGCTTTTCATTTGGTTAAATTTACAGAATTCTAATATACACACTTACTTTTCTTTCAATATTAATAACGTTGTGATATAATTTATACAAATTTAAAGCATCCAAGGAGGACTGAATATGAAAAAACTTATTGCTTTATTACTGACTCTTACGATAGCTTTTTCAACTATCGGGTCAATCTCCTACGCTATTGATTCCAGAAGTGAAAAGCTTGCTTCTTCAATGGACTTTGTCACCATCTCGGATATGCACTTTTATCCCGACAGTCTTATGAGTGACAGTGAAGCGTGGCGGGATTACTGCGACAGCACAACAAAGATGTTTCCTCAATCCGAGGCTATGATAAGAACAGCCATTGAAACTGCAGTCAAACGAAATCCCTCTCTTAAATATATTCTTGTACCGGGTGACCTTACCAAAGACGGCGAATATGAAGCCCACGTGAAGCTTGCAGAAATACTTGAAGAATACGAAGAAAAATACGGCATCGACTTCCTCGTAACAACCGGTAACCACGATATCAATCAGGAGAAGTCCTCTGGATTTACCAACGGCAAGCAGGAAAAAGTCAGAACTATTCAGGCTGACGAATTTGACGATGTATATAAAAACCTCGGCTATGACCTTGCCGTTTCACGCTACGGCAAAGACGGTGATAATAAGCTCAACGGGCTTTCCTATGCTGCTGACCTCAAGGACAATGACGGCAACTACTCCTACCGTCTTATCGTCATTGACTCCTGCAAATATACCTTTGACCCGTCGGCAGCCGACGCAGAAACAAGCGGTGCAGTCAGCGACGAGCTTATGGCTTGGGTAAAGAATCTGGCAGAGGATGCATACAAAAACGGCAAAACTCCCTTTGTTATGATTCATCACGGACTTGCAGCACATATGGAAACCGAACCCTCAATCACCTTTGCATTCCCTCTCGACAACTATATGGATGTTGCAGAAAAATTTGCCTCCTGGGGTATTCACTATTCCTTCTCAGGTCATCTCCACACAGATGACGTCGCCTCAGTTATAAACGATGATGGCGAAGTGCTCTATGATATTGAAACAGCTTCTGTAACAGGCTTCCCCTGCACATACCGTGAAATGACAATCAACACCTATAAAGACGGTGAAAGTGATATGGAAATTGAGAGCGTTGACTTTGACGATGCAGTTCCTTTTACTTTTGAAGGCGAAACCTTTGAAAAAGGTACATATGGCGATGAGGTTTTCCATTTATCCTTCGGCGGTAAATATACTGAAAACGGCAAGGCTGATACAACAGCCTTCCTTATGGCTGTTGTCAAAAGCGTATGCTCAAAGTTCATTGTTTCCATTCAGGAGGCAGGCAGTATAGATGCGTTCCTTAAAACCATGAACCTTGACCTTGGAAAAATCATCGGCGATTTCCTTGCACCCTATATAGGTGACGGCATAAAGCTGGGCGGATACAATATATTCAGCGCTGATAATATTATGTGGTTTATCAACGATCTCCTCGATCAGGTTTATGACCTTTATATTGAAGACGAAGAAAAGCTTTACTCTCTTTTAGAGGGTATAATCGATGAATTTGTTTCAATTCCCGTTTCAGATATCCCCTGCACAAAATATATTGACACCTATAGCTTCGGCGATAAAAACAAGCCCGGAGATCTTGGCGATGTCATTCTCACAATACTCGCAAGCTGGTACTCAGGCAATGAGACTATTGAAGATGATGAATTTATGCAGGATGCAATCAGAAACTTTGCAGAAGGCCACCTCATTGAAACCGTATTCAATAAGCTCGTTGACCTTATTCTGCATACATTCTTAGAGGACAGTATTCTTTCAAAGCTCGAAATCAGAGTCGACAAGCTGATGAATGACGATTTCATCGGAAAGAAAATGGGCAAGGGCGTAAACTATCTCCTTTCCTATGTTCTGAAGGGTGACTTCACCTATATGAATCTTGTCAACACCGTTTTTGCTCTCGGTGTGCTCCCCTACAAGGATATTTATGACATCCTCGATCAGGAGCTTTTACAGAAATATCTCACCTTCAGTCAGTTTGAAGGTGTCGGCGCTTTCGTAGCATATATTGTCAACGACTTCTCCAACGATGTTAACCCTCAGCTCAAAGGCGACTACGGTGTAACCTACAGCACAAGAAAAGTTGAGGTACCCGTTACAAGAGAAAACTACAGATTGCCGACAATGGTAAGTATGACCTTAGGCGAAAATGATGACGAAGCGGTTATCAGCTGGTTCTCAAAGTCAACTGTCGGCGGTGATATAGAAATATATAAGGCAGACAGCGAGCCCAAGTTCAAGGGCGAAGCCACAGAAAAGGCTGACTTTGAAATAGATCTTAAGAGTGAAACAGTCACCCGCTCTTACTTCGGCATTGATATCGGTATCATCGGCTTCCTGTCTTATGAATTCCCAATGAACCGTCATACAGTTACCCTCAAAGGTCTTGAAAAAGGTGCAACCTATTACTACCGTGTCGGCTCAGAGGAGAGAGGCTGGTGGAGTGATACCGGCATTGTAAAGGCAGCTGACGGTTCAAAGGATGTTACCTTCCTTCATATGGCAGACCCGCAGTCACAGTGCGAGGCTCAGTATGAAAGAGCATGGGCAAAGGTTATGAATACTGCATTCAACCTTTATCCCGAAACTGATTTCATCGTAAACACCGGCGACCTTGTGGACCACGGTGACAACCAGAAGCAGTGGGCATGGATGTTCAACTCAGCATCCGAAAACCTTATGAGCACCTATATGATGCCCTCAGCAGGCAACCACGAGGCTCACGGAACAAACGCTCTGGATAATTATTTCGTACTCCCAAATGCTCCTGAGCAGGATAAAACAGGCGGTGTATACTACAGCTTCGACTATAACAACACTCATTTTGCCGTACTCAACTCCAACAACCTCAATGAAGCTGAAGGTCTCAGCGACGATCAGATTGAATGGCTTAAGGCTGATATGAACAGCAGTGATGCTCAATGGAAATTTGCTGTTCTCCATAAGGCAGTTTATTCTCAGGGATCACATTATGAAGACGACGATGTATGTGCTATCAGAGAACAGCTTCAGGTGCTTATGCCCGAGCTTGATATTGATATGGTATTCCAGGGACACGACCACGTTTATATGAGAACAGGTTCACTTGTGAATAACGCCCTTACTCCCTATGAGACAGCATACCTCAACCATAATAACAAGGTATACAAAACTCAGATTCAGCCTACAGGTACAACCTATGTCATCTCAGGCACCTGCGGAGTCAAGACCTATATACAGAATGACGTTACACTCACAGATAAGCTCTTCCCGAGAGGTGAAACAATTCTCAGTGTGGATTATCCGATGTTCTCAGCTGTTGAAATTGAAGACGGTATCCTTTACTTCGATGCTTACTATGTAACCGATAAGGGCACAGAAGCTGCTGACTCCTTCGCAATTCAAAAGGATAAAACCCAGGGCGATATTGCAGAAGGCTATAATCCCCCTGCTGACGAAAATGCAGATAATAACGACTCCTTTAATGCCACACTTAAAAAGATTGCAGATGTGCTCAAGAAAATCATCACTGTGGTAATGAATATCGCTAAGTGGTACATATTCTGAGTGCAGAACGGTGACGGACTGATACTATGATATAAATTTTGTCCCGCCGAAACAGTAAATATGACCCCTTACTTTAAGTGAGGGGTCAATTTTTAAAGTTCATATAATTGACATTTACTATTATCTACTTTATAATAAAGTCAATACACAAACAAAGGAGTATTAAACAATGAGAAAATTCAGTAATATTTTATGGGGCCTTTTATTTATCCTTGTTGGCTTGATAATCGGTCTTAACTCATTCGGCATTACAGACATCAACTTTTTCTTTGACGGTTGGTGGACACTTTTCATTATCATCCCCTGCACTATCGAGCTTTTCCGTTCAAGAGACAAGACAGGCAACCTTATAGGCATCGCTATAGGTGTGGCTCTGCTTCTCGCCTGTCAGGAAATTCTCACCTTTGATATGCTCTGGAAGCTTATGCTCCCGACCATTCTCGTTATCATCGGTCTTTCGCTTGTGTTCAAGGATGCATTTATCGGCAAAAAGAGTGCCTCATTCAAGCGCAGCGGTGACAAGTCAGGTCAGGAAGATACACATTTTGCCGCTTTCAACAGCAAAAATATAAAGTATGACGGTCAGGTTTTCTACGGCAATGACCTGACAGCAGTTTTCGGCGGTGTCACCTGTGACCTGAGAAACGCTGTTATCGAAGAAGATGTCATAATCAATGCAAATGTAACCTTTGGCGGTATTGATATTCTCGTGCCCGACACAGTCAATGTTGAAACGAAGTCAACGTCTATTTTCGGCGGTGTATCAGATAAGAGACGCACAGAGGGTGCCGCTTCAGCTCCCACCGTATATGTAAGCGGTATATGTCTTTTCGGAGGAGTTGATATCAAATGACATCATTCCAGAGACTTATAAAACTTATAGCTGATGCCATTGCCATCGGTCTTGTTGTGGCAATTATCGGCGGTGCCGGTACAGCTATGCTTACAATCAGCGGTATCACTTCTATAAAAAATGAAATTAAACAGATAAAAGAAAACGAAGAATTCACCCTCTATGATATAGACGAAGAGGTTGAGAATATATCTCTTGAGCTTCTCACAGCTTCCCTTGCCATTGAAAGCGGCGATAAATTTTCCGTTTATTGCAGCGAAGGCATCAGAGTAAGAAACAAAAAAGGTACTCTCAGAATTGAGGATACGGTACAGGAAATTCTCAGCATTGCAAGCAGTCACAGTGTAGTTGTTACCATACCCAAGGATTATACTTTCACAAAAGCAAAGATCTCTTCAGGTACGGGCAGTGTATATATTGAAAAGCTCTTGTGCGATAAATTAAACCTTGATCTTGGTGTTGGCAAAACAGAAATAGATTACATAAAAGCAACAGTTTCTGCAGATATAGACGGCGGTGTCGGCGGTATCACCGTTAAAAAAGGTCTTCTCAATAACCTGGATTATTCCGTCGGTGTGGGTAAATCTGACATCACAGCCAAGATTACAGGCGTCAGTGAAATCGAAGCAGGTATCGGTGACGTGAAATTAAATCTCACAGGTGGCGAAAAGCTCTACACCCTCAAAGGTGAGACGGGCATCGGAATAATGAGAGTCGGCGATGACAGACTTTCCGACGGCAGTGTTATCGGCGGCGGTAAAAACGTTATTTCAGTCGAGGGCGGCATCGGTGCAGTGAGAATCGACTTCGCAGAGTAAACTTATACAAGGAGAAATACATATGAAAAGCATAAAACCCGGCAGAGGTCCCTCAATGATGAGCGGTGTATCAAGCATAGCTGCAGCAGTATTCGGTGTAATATGGACTGTTTCAGCACTTTCTATGGGTGCAGGCGGTCTCTTCGCAGCCTTCGGTCTGGTTTTCATCGCTATGGCGGTTGCTTCGGCAATCTATAACTTTAAAAATGCTACAAGCAAAAACCGATATTCTTCTTTTGACATCACCGAAGACGGCGAAGAAATTGATCCTTGGAATGAACACTTCGGTGAGAAAAGAGAAATAAAACAAACCTTCACCACCAATGGCGAAAGTAAGTTTTGTCCTTATTGCGGAGCACGGGTTCAAGATGATTTTGAATTCTGCAATCAATGCGGCAAGAAGCTTCCTTAAAACAAAAAAAGAGCAGGAATGAATCCTGCTCCTTTTTTATGAGATTTTCTCTGCCAATGCTTCATAAACAGCTCTTGTTTCTACTAAGGTCTTACCTGCGATTACAAGCTTTTCTTCCCCTAAGGTAATGACCACACAGCCTGTATCATCGGCATAGGTGTATCTCGTGTAATAACCGAACTCGTCATTTTTGAATTTGCCCATAAGAAGCTTCATAGAACCGAAGCCACTTACTCTCAGACCGTCGGCTGTCACCTCACGGAACTCGATATCATCTATGCTGTCATAGGCAATGCTGATCTCACCGCTGAAATCCGCATCAATAGTCATAGCCGTTTCACCCATCAGAAAGTTAATATTTCCTGCAAACATAATCACGGGAAACACAACAGCCAGTACTACAAGTGATACGACCGTCACCTTTTTATATGACTTGGGCATTTCCTTCATAACGCTGTTTTCAGTAGTGTACGTGCCCTCTTTAAGCTGCTTTTTATAATATAAATATGAGTATAATACAGGCAGTGCTGCTACGGGTACGATAATGCTTATCAGAAGCGCAGGCGCGTACTTTTCAGGGATAAATGCACAGGGTAACATAAGGAGTCCGCAGATAAACCAAACCTTGCCGCTGAAACGATGGGTAGCACGCCAGTTTTCGGCATTTTCAAGTGTCCACTTTATTTTAATGCCCATAGTCGCGCTCTGCTTGCATGTTGGCATATAGTTACCGATAAAGATGAACATAAATGCAAGAAAGCCTACAACCAACATCATAGGATTAAACTCCATCTCAAGGGTTGCAGAGTACATAAGGGCGCTGACAAAAATGCTCGCGGCAGGCATTATCCAGAAAACGATTCCCATAGCTTTCTCAGGTTGCTTTTTGAGACCCGGATCTTTACCTGACAGCCACAGGCAAAGAAGATGTATGCCAAGCAATAACAAAGGCAGACCGAACACCAGAAGTGCTTTATTGCCCATAGCGTCGGGTGTACCGCTGACGCCTATATGTGTCACAACTTCATTGGGGATTTCACCCCACATTATCACACCGAAAAGAGTGGGTAAAAGGATTATAATTGATGAAATGACAGTTTTGAATTTGTTATTTTTAATCATTGTCGTTATCTCCTTTCAGCTCAGATATCCAGAGCATAATTTCTTCCAGAACGGAAGCATTGAGTTCATAATAAATATACTTTCCGTCTCTCTCGTCTCTTATAAGGTCGGCATCCTTCAGCACACTGAGATGTCTTGATACCGCCGCACCGCTGACAGAAAATTTTTCTGATATCTCCCCTGCCGATAGTCTGCCCTTTTTCAGCATAGCGAGTATCTCTCGTCTTGTAGGGTCCGAGAGAGCCTTGAGGGTATTCTGTATGCTCATTCTTATCACCTCATTGCATTTTATTTAACATTTAACTTAAATGTTAAATGTATTGTATCACAAGACTGAGGAATTGTCAAGAGGATAAAAAAAGAAACGCGATAATCTCGCGTTCCAATTCATAATTAGTTTCAAGCCTTGTTGCAGTGGTTGTCAATCAGCTTATCTGCATCAATACCCTCAAAGGTGTCATACTTGGGCACCATAGCATAAATAGCCGATGCGATAACCACACAAGTGGAGATAATCTGCACTGCTTTAATGGCGATTTTTGCCGTCTTGATTGCTTTCTTAACGTCTTTCTTCATATTATTAGCTCCTTAATCTATAGTAATAGTGTATCCGCACTCTTTGAAATATCTTACGAGAAAACTTTTGTTATTGCCCTTGGCGAGCCAGAGAGTTGAAACCTTGCCGGTCTTGATAATATCGTCAAGGAGTTCCTTGTTACGGTTGACCCAGGATTTATATTCGATGTCGGGCATAAAAACCACATTGCCTGCCATTTGATCACTCCTAATACCTTTACGCTTAGTATTGTCTTCTTACATTATATTCTATTCATAGGGTAAATATCAAGAGAAAAATGAAAATAAAAAAGAAAAAAACCGCAGTTATTACTGCAGTTCTTTTACTGTGTCGGCATCGCCTTATCTTCCCGGGCCGCTTCCAGCCAAGTATTGTCAGCACTGATGAGCTTAACTACCGTGTTCGGGATGGGAACGGGTGGACCCTCATCGCTAAAAACACCGACTACGTTGCACTACCATGCATCCGTTTCATTCAGCTTGATTATTATACATAAGCGAGTATGTTTTGTCAATAGTAAAATGCAATTTTTTTGTAATTTTTTGAAAAACCTTGCTGAAAAAAGAAAAAACCGCAGTTATTACTGCAGTTCTTTATACTGTGTCGGCATCGCCTTATCTTCCCGGGCCGCTTCCAGCCAAGTATTGTCAGCACTGATGAGCTTAACTACCGTGTTCGGGATGGGAACGGGTGGACCCTCATCGCTAAAAACACCGACTACGTTTGCACTACCATGCATCCGTTTCATTCAGTGTTGGTATTATATACGAAGCGTCTGCGTTTGTCAATAGGTTTTATCAAACTTTTTAATATTTTTTTGTTGTAACGCTCTGATTGCGCGCAAATTGTGCAGTTTGTATGCCGAAAAGGCAGGATCAGCAACAGTCTGGCATTATCTTTAGCTGAAATCCATAGAAAAACAGCAGATAGCAGATACAAATAAAAAAGAATCAGCACAATATTTCAAAAAAATATCATACTGATTCCACATAAAAACGATAATATTAGTCCGTTAAGATGTTGACCTCTTCCGATGTGTCTGCATACTGAGTCTCACCACTGTCAGATGTCATTGAGGTGGGAACAGGCATAATCAGGTCCCCGTCTGTATAATTTTCAGAAGCATCAACTGAGTTGGGAAGGGTAGTTTCCAAATAAGTTTCAGATGCATCAGTTATGCTGGTTGTAGAAGGTACTTCCATAGTTCCCGATTCAATATAGGTGTGATTGACTGGCATCAATTGAATTATTGAATTAATGCAGACTAAAGCAAAAAGTATTATAGGTATGAGTATGTAAATGCTGAGAGCTTTTTTCTTCCATTTTTTATACTCAACTTTTTGTAAGTTGCACAGGTTAAGGGTGTTTGTAAATTTCAGATAAGACGAAAACAGTATTATAGCACCGAGAGTAACGGAGAAAATTGCCGAGATATTAACTGCATACAAATTAAAATCCCACAAACCTATGTGTTGGTCAATAATTTCAATGATAACATAGAAAATCGCTTGTAAAACAAAAGATGTAAATACTGCAATTATACTATTGAGTTTAAGCTTGTTGTAAGCGTTCTGCAATCTTATCTTTGCATACTTTTCATATTCGCTTTTCTTGTCAAGTGGCTCATAACTGAATTTGATTTCATTGTTGTTTTCATCGCAAGATGCTTCGTCATCGGTTGCTTCTGTAACGGTTTCATTATTTAACGGCGTTGCTTTCTCACCCTTAAGTATCTCATCGCAGGTTACACCGAAAAATTCAGCGAGTATGGGTATCACACTAATGTCAGGTGAATACTTATCACATTCCCAATGGCTGACGGTCTTATCGGATACATTAAGATAGTCTGCGATTTCTTTTTGTGTCAGACCTTTTTCCTTGCGAAGCTCCGAAAGAAAATTGCCTATTGATTTGTTTGTCATAAAGGTCACTCCTTTTGTTTTTGTTGTGACTTCATTATATCGGCAGGGTACAAAAAACACCACTCAGCAAACCTTGAAATCACTCTCGGTTTGCGAGAGTGCCTTATAAATCAACCAAAAGCTCCACGGGACAGTGGTCTGAGCCGAAAATCTCAGGATGAATCTTTGAATCGATGATTTTATCCTTGATGTAGTCTGAAACTACAAAGTAGTCGATACGCCAGCCTGCATTCTTTGCACGGGCCTGGAAACGGTAGCTCCACCAGGAGTACGCGCCCTCGACGTCGGGATAAAGATAGCGGAATGAGTCTGTAAAGCCCGCTGTGAGCAATTGTGAAAACTTCTCACGCTCTTCATCAGAGAAGCCTGCATTGCCGCGGTTGGATTTAGGATTCTTAAGGTCTATTTCATTGTGAGCGACGTTCAGATCACCGCAGTACACCACAGGCTTGTTAGCACTGAGAGATGAGAGATATTCGCGCAGGTCGTCTTCCCACTTCATACGATAGTCGATTCTCTTAAGACCATCCTGAGCGTTGGGAGTGTAACAGCCAACGAAATAGAAATTCTCAAACTCGAGAGTGATGAGTCTGCCCTCGGTGTCGTGCTCGGGCTTGTCCATACCGAGGAAAACACTGATAGGCTCTTGCTTGGTGAATATAGCAGTACCCGAATAGCCTTTCTTTTCGGCATAGTTCCAGTACTGGTGATAACCCGGTAAGTCTAATTCAATCTGACCTGCCTGAAGCTTGGTCTCCTGAAGACAGAATATATCGGCGTCAAGCTCAGAGAAGGATTCCATAAAGCCCTTCTGCACACAGGCTCTTATGCCGTTGACATTCCATGAAATGAATTTTTTCATAATGCTTCTCCTTGTGTTTTTATTGTGAATTATCTGCGAATGTGTAATCTATGAGAATAATATTAGCACAAATTGTAAACTTTTACAATAGATTTGTCACGGCAGTTGACATAAGTCAAAAAGTACACTATAATGTAAAATACTCAAAATAGGTTATTATGCCCTAATTGTAGTATTATATATTTTAAATTATAATATAAGACATCCTTGAGATATAAGTGATTTTTTATGAAACGAGGTAAAGAAAAATGAAGAAAAGAGTACTGAGCTTAATTTTATGCGGAGTTATGCTGCTTACATCGGTGCCTCTGAGCCCTCTTGCAGATATCTTCACAATAGAGGCCTTCGCAGGTGACGTTACTGAGCTGCAGAAGGTTTATAGCACTGTGCCCGATGAGGATAATTGGCATCTCTACATCGACACCAACGTGCTTGAAGCTTATTGCAAGAGCGCAAAGCGTATGCTTGCAACTCCCGCCTTCTATTCTCAGGCCGACATCGATGAGCTCACTGAAGACCTGAGAAACGCTGTTGCAAATCTCAGACTCCACACTCAGAGCATCAGTATATCTTCTTTATCCTTAAGCCTCGAAATAGGAAAAACAGCCACTCTTAAGGTTACACTCAACCCTGAAGATGCAGGCGACACAGTAACCTGGTCATCAAACAACTCCTCCTATGTCAGCGTTGAAAAAATCAGTGACCTCGAAGCTCAGATCACTGTTCACAAATACATTAAATCAAACGTTACAATCACAGCTACATCAAACGGCAAGACTGCTGCCTGCGTTGTCACAGCACTCAATCCCCTGAGCTCAGTAAAGCTTTCGACAACTTCTGTTACCCTTTATGAAGATCAGAGTGAACGCCTTATAGCTACCGCTGTCGGTACAGACACAAGCGCATCACCGACCGGTGACGTTTTCTACACATGGACAACAAGTAAATCATCAATAGCCTCAGTCACTGACGAAGGTGAAATTTTCGCCGTATCACCCGGTACTGCCACAATCACCGTAACTGCTACAGATGGTAATGGCAGAACTGCAAAGGCTACCTGTAAGGTCACCGTAAGTGAAACGGTACATATCACTGCACTTTCACCCACATCTACTCTTGTAGGCGAAAACTTCAATATGGTTCTCGGAGACACCGAAACCTTCAAACTGGCAATCACTCCCACAAATGCAAGCTTCAAAACTATAGACTGGTCATCCTCCAAGCCTGAAATCGCATCTGTTTCTGATGCTAAATCCTCAGGCTCAACAGCAAGCGTTACAATCAAGGCTCTCAAGGAAGGCAAGACAAGAATCACCTATAAGGCTACCGACGGAAGCGGTATAACAGGCTCTTTCGTTGTTGTTGTCAAGCCTCTTATCAAAACCCTTGAGCTTTCACCCAGCGTAAAGGTTATTACGCCTTCCACTACCGATGCCTCCTTCAAGGTAGTTATTACTCCTGAGGATGCAGGTAATCAGGTGCTTTCATGGCAGAGCAGTGACGAATCCGTATGTACCGTTGACAAAAACGGTAAGCTCTATCCCAAGTCAAAAGGCGTATGTACAATTACAGGTACAACTACAGACGGCACCAATCTTTCATACACCGCTACCCTCAGAGTAGCATCTCAGGCTACATCAGTTTCTCTCAACAAGGAAGAATCCACTCTCTCAAGCGGTAAGACTCTTCAGCTTAAAGCAACTGTCACAACTGTTGACGGCGAAAAATACAATGACGTTGAATGGACCTCCGGTGACACCAATATTGCAACAGTTGATAAAAACGGTGTGGTCACTGCAAAATATCCGGGCAAGGTTGTTATCAAGGCTACAGCCCTTGACGGTACCTATCAGGGTGCTACAGCGGTTATCACCGTCATCCAGGGTGCAACAGGTGTTGAGATCCCCGAAACAGCAACTGTAAGTGTCGGTGACAATATAACCCTTACAGCCAACGTCCTCCCCGATTATGCATCAAACAAGGCAGTAACATGGTCATCCTCAGATACAAGCATTGTTTTCGTTGACGAAGACGGCGTTGTTGTAGGTCTCAGAGAAGGTACTGCAACAGTCACCTGTACAACCGTTGACGGCGGCTTCACAGATACATGTAAGGTGTCAGTTGTAATCTCAGCACAGAACATAACCCTCAACAGAACTGAAGTCAAGGTAGAAGCCGGATATAACTATCAGCTGACTGCAACGGTAACTCCCGAAAGCACAACAAACAAGGCTGTTACCTGGTCTTCATCTGACGAGACTGTGGCAACTGTAAATCAGAACGGTCTCGTAACAATCCTCGCAGGCGGAACCTGTGTAATCACAGCCACAACCGTCAGCGGCGGCATCAGTGCACACTGCACCTTTACTGTTATTCAGAATCCCTCAGGCATTGAGGTTGACAGCAATGTGCGAAATATGTATGTAGGTCAGGTTGTAACACTTACAGCAACAGTCCTCCCACTCACAGCAACAACACGCGAAGTAGCCTGGACTTCAAGCAACGATAAAATTGCCTCCGTAAATGCAAAAGGCGTCGTAACAGCCCTCAGCAGAGGTACAGCTATAATCACAGCCAAAACAAAGGTCGGCGGCTATACAGCAACCTGTGCAGTAACAGTAGGCGACAAGGTTGCCGTAACAGGTCTTACAATTGACTCATCAAGCCTCAATATGATTAAAGGCGATTCCTATACAATTCTCGCCACAATTGAGCCCAGCAACGCCAGCGAAAAAACTATCACCTGGACATCATCAGACAGCCGTATTGCCACAGTCAATGACCATGGTGTTGTAGTCGCTGTAAGCACAGGCGAAACTGTCATCACAGCCGTAACAAGAGACGGTTCATATCAGAGACAGTGCAAGGTATCTGTAACCCAGCCCGTAACAGGTGTATCTCTGGCATTCGATACATTAAGACTTGCTAAGGGCAAATCAAAAACTCTCAAAGCAAATATCGAGCCGGCAGACGCTTCAGTGAAAGGCCTTATCTGGGAATCCTCAGATGAAAGCGTGGCTTCAGTAACACCCTCAGGTGTTGTCAGAGCCAAGGGTGCAGGCACTGCTACTATACTTGTCACTACAGTTGACGGCAGCTACAGTGCATCCTGCAACATAAATGTTTATACAGCCGTTACAGGTGTAACTCTCTCTGCTGAAACAGTAGAAATCCCCAAGGGTGAAAAGAGAATTCTTACAGCAACCATCGAGCCTGCAGATGCTCAGAATCAGGAGCTCACATGGACCTCATCAAACACAGACGTTGTAAGAATCGACGCTATAACAGGACAGGTAACCGGCCGTTCCATAGGCACCGCAAAGATTACCGTAACAACAGCAGACGGTGGCTTCACTGACAGCTGTATCGTCGAGGTTGTTCAGCTTGCAACAGGTGTCACTCTCAGCTTTTCAAGCATTTCTCTCGATGCAGGCAAAACCAAGAATATCTCAGCCTCAGTCACCCCCTCATCTGCTACCTATAAAACAGTTACGTGGACTTCTTCCGATGAAAAAATCGCCAAGGTAAGCTCCTCTGGTAAGGTTACAGCCATATCTGCAGGCTCAGTTACAATTACTGCAACATCAAAAGACGGTGCTGCATCAGCAAGCTGCAAGGTAACGGTAAAGCAGCCCGCAACCAAGGTTATTCTCAAATCAACATCAGGCACTGACCTTACAACAACCACAATGAAAATCGCTGTGGGAAGCAAGAAGACCGTTGTTGCAACTCTCAAGCCCGACAACGTTACAAACAACGGCGTAACCTGGAGCACATCGGACAAGTCCATCGCTACGGTTTCCTCAAGCGGTGTTGTCAAGGGTGTCAAGGCAGGCACGGTTAAAATCACAGCAAAATCAGCCGACGGAGCTGCAAGCACAACTATCAAAATAAAGATATACACACCTGTAAAATCAGTATCCCTCAACAAAACCTCACTGACTCTTAAAGAGGGCGGTTCGGCTACAATCACTCCCACAGTAAGTCCCTCATCTGCAACATATAAGACTGTTACATGGACATCCAGCAACTACGACGTAGCTACCGTAGACAAAAACGGCAAAATCACCGCAAAGGGTGTGGGCTATGCTGTTATTACCGCCACAACAACACAAGGCTCAAAAACAGCCACCTGTAACGTAAGCGTTGTAAAGCCTGTAACAGGCGTAAGCATATCCAAGTCATCACTTCGCATTGAAGTTGGCGATAAGGTGACCCTCAAGGCAACAATCAAGCCCTCAGACGCTTCTAACCAGACAGTGTCCTGGAAGTCAAGCGACTCAAAGGTAGCAAGTGTAAGCTCATCGGGCAAAGTAACAGCCAAGAAGCTCGGCACAGCAACAATCACTGTCACAACAGCAGACGGCTCATTCAAAAAGACCTGCAAGGTAGAGGTTGTAAAGAAGGTAACAGGCGTTGAGCTTGATAAATCCTCAGCAACTATTTATCTCGGCAAGACTCTCACACTTAAGGCTACCGTTTCACCCTCAGGTGCAACGAACTCAGCCGTGACCTTCTCAAGCAGTGACAAGAATATCGCAACCGTATCTTCAAGCGGTGTTGTGACTCCCGTAGCTCCCGGCACAGCAACAATTACAGTAAAAACAGCCGACGGAGATTTCACAGACACCTGTAAGATAACAGTCAAGAGAGCAGTTACAAGCATCACCCTGAATAAATCTGCAGCCGAGGTCAAGTCAGATTCCACTCTGACCCTCAAGGCTACGATCAAGCCTTCAAATGCAACGAACAAGGAAGTTACCTGGTCAACAAGCAATAAGAAGGTTGCAACAGTATCATCAAAGGGTGTTATCACCCCCGTAGGCAAGGGCACTGCAACAATCACAGCTAAAACCGAAAACGGCCTCAAGGCTACCTGCAAGGTAACAGTTTATCAGGTTGTAACCGGTGTAACACTCAGTGAAACAGCCACTGTTTATGCAGGTGAAAAAATAACCCTCAAGGCTACTGTTCAGCCCTCTAATGCCAACACTCCGGATGTTGTCTGGTCTTCATCAAATACATCCGTTGCAAAGGTATCTTCAAAGGGTGTTGTTACAGGCGTAAAGGCAGGCACCGCCGAAATCACTGTCAAGACCAATGAGGGCGACTTCACAGCTAAGTGCGCAGTAACAGTAAAACAGCACGTTACGGCAATCACGCTCAATAAAACTGACCTCTCTCTTTCAAGAGGCGCGGACTCACAGCTTACAGCTACAATCAAGCCGGCAAATGCAACAGACAAGACTTATACCTTCTCATCCTCAGATGAAAAGGTTGCAACTGTAACGGAACAGGGTCTTATTAAAGCAGTCGGTTGCGGTGAAGCCATCATCACAGTCAAATCAAACGAAAACAAAAAAACCGCTACCTGTAAGGTAACAGTTTTTGAACCCGTCAAGGATATAACCCTCAGTGTCACTGAATTGACTCTCTATAAGGGTAAAAATCAGACAATCAAGGTTACTGTTCTTCCTGCTGACGCTACGACTCAGACAGTTACCTTCTCCTCCTCGGATACAAAGATTGCCAAGGTTGATAAGAAGGGTGTCGTAACAGGTGTCGGCAAGGGTGAAGCAATTATCACCGCAGTAGCAGACGGCAACAAGGACATTGTCAAAACTGTCAAGGTAACAGTTCATCTGGGCGTTGAAGAGATCAAGTCCGAAAAGAAGGAATACTTATTATACGAAAAAGAAAGCACAAAGATAAATGTGACTATTCTTCCCGAGGGTGCTCAGAACCCTGCCGTAACATTCAAGAGTGCCGATGAAAAGATAGCCACTGTTGACGGATCAGGTAATGTCAAAGGTATCAGCAAAGGTGAGACTAAGATTATTGTCCAGAGTGTTCAGGCTCCCGAGGTCACTCTCGAGATACCTGTTAAGATCAAGCGCGCAGTTACCTCTGTAAGCCTCAGCGCAAAGGAAATGACAATATACAGCGGAGCCGGCTTCCAGCTGACAGCTTCTCCCCTCCCCGCAGATGCAGACAATCTTGAAATCACCTGGTCAACCTCAGATGAAAGTGTTGCAAGAGTCAACACCAAGGGTGGTGTAACAGGCATCAAGGGCGGTGAAGCAATCATTACTGCTACCTCCGTGGATTCCGGCAAGACAGCACAGTGTAAGGTTATCGTCAGACAGTCTCCCGAGGCTATAAGTCTCAGCAATGAAAGTAAGACCCTCAACGTCAACACAAGCTTTGACCTCGGCGCTACAGTGCTTCCCGAAAACACCTATAACAAGGCTGTTACATGGAAGTCCTCCGATGAAAGTATTGCTACCGTAGATAAAAACGGCAAGGTAACAAGCCACAAGGTCGGCGAATGTAAAATTATCGCCACCGCTTCTGACGGAAAGACAACTGCAGAATGTACTGTTAAAGTCTTCGTACTCGCTGAAAAGGTCACCCTCAACAGCACAGTGCTGACTATGCAGAAGGGACAGAGCTTCACCTTCAAGGCAACAGTTCTTCCCGAAACCGCGAGTGAAAAAAGTGTCACCTGGTCATCCTCAGATGAAACAGTGGCAACCGTAGATAAAAACGGTAAGATGACTACCCTCAAGGGCGGTACAGTGGTAATCAGAGCCACAAGTACAACTGACGACGTATACGGTGAATGTATCGTTACTGTAAAGGTAAACAGCACTGAAATCAAGCTCAGCAAAAAAGAAGCTGATCTCTATCTCGGTGAAACACTGACACTCAAGAGTGAGGTATTACCTGAGGATAATACAAACAGTGAAATCATCTGGTCAAGCGACAATTCATCTGTTGCAAGTGTAAAAGACGGCGTTGTAACAGCACACAAGCAGGGTACAGCTGTAATTACTGCAAAAACCAAGGACAGCGGAGTATCAGCAACCTGTACAGTTACAGTCAAAAAACACACTGAAAGCATAAAAATAAGCAGCACCTCAGAAACTGTTTATGTAGGCAAGTCCGTAACTCTCAAGGCTGAGGTATTACCTGCCGATGCCACAAATAAAAATGTTGTATGGACTTCAAGCGACAACCTTGTTGCAACTGTTAAGAACGGCAAGGTCAGTGCTCTTCGCTCAGGTATTGCAATCATCACAGCCAAGACCGAAGAGGGCGATTTCTACGGAATCTGCATTGTAAACACCATTCAGGGCATAGAAAAGCTCAGTCTTGACAAGGGCGAAGCCATGATAAATAAGAATGAGAGCATAACCCTGAAGGCTCAGATTTCACCTATTGACGCTGACGACAAAGCAGTAATCTGGACATCCTCAGACGAAAGTGTTGCTACAGTTGTTGACGGTGTTGTCACAAGCGGCAACAAGAGCGGCACTGCTGTTATAAGAGTAGCAAGCGCCAAGGACGATAAGGTTTACGCTGAGTGCACTGTCAAGGTAAAAGAGCCTGTCGGCAGCATTGAGCTCAGCGAAACTGAAATAAAGCTTAAAAAGGGTGACAAGAAAACTCTTACAGCGAAGATTCTCCCGGAAAATGCATATGATAAAACTGTCATATGGACAAGCGGAGACGAAAAAATCGCCACTGTAAAAGACGGTGTTATTACAGCTGTAGCTGCAGGTACTGTTGAGATCACTGTAACCAGTGTTTCCAGCGGTGTCAGCGCCAAGTGCAGAATTACAATAGAGTAGTTCAGAAAAATCACTGCGCATTCCTGTCATTTTCTGATGGCGTCAAAGAACCGAATAACAGTTCCCAGGGACGCGGAGAATCACTCCGTGTCCCGTTGCTTTATCCGCCGCAATATGCTTCTTCCCTTATTCCTACAGATAAAATTAAAATTTACTGAGAGTTTTTGCAATTTAATGCGTCTAATATAATGAAAGGCAAAATAATACGCCTTTCTGAAAGGAGAAAAATCAATGGATATCGGTGCAAGTAGCTACCGCCGTTACCTTGATGGTGATGACACAGGAATAATCGAAATAATACGTGACTACAAAGACGGTCTGACCTTATACATAAACAGTTTTGTGGATAATATTTTCACAGCTGAGGAGCTGATGGAAGATACCTTCTTTAAGCTCGCAACAAAAAAGCCGCGTTTTTCAGGCAAAAGCTCATTTAAAACCTGGCTCTATGCAATTGCCGGAAATGTGGCCTTAGACTATCTGAGAAAAAACAGAAAGCTGATAAAGTCTCCCATAGATGACCTCAGCGATTATATAGCTGAGGAAATGGATGTAGAAAGAGAGTATCTGATTAACGAGCAGAAAATATTTCTCCACCGCACAATGAGAGAGCTAAAGGCTGAGTATTCTCAGGTTTTATATCTCGTATATTTCGAGGATTTCACCAACGAAGAAATAGCCAGAATAATGAAAAAGAATAAGCGACAAATCGAAAACCTCATTTACCGTGCAAAAATCGCACTTAAATCAGAGCTTGAAAAGGAGGGCTTTGAATATGAAAAACTATAATGAAATAGCGAAGAGCGTTTTAGAACGAAGAGACAGATATGAAGAGGCGAAAAAATTAAAGAAACAAAACCTTGCGCAGGTTTCAGCAGCTGTAGTCTGTATCGTTGTTATAACAGCTGTAAGCTTTGGTATAGTCAGAAGAAACTGGCTTAAGGCACAGATAAATATACTGCTGCCATTTCAGACTACAGAATCCTCTCCCACCTCAGATGTTGTCGGCACTACCACAGCAGGCAAAGCTACGACCTTTCCGCTGACGGCTCCCACTATAACTGCAGAGCCACAGACCACCACAAGTCCGACAGCCTATGAAGACTGGGAAAGGAAATCAATGCCCGGAAAATTCTGCACTTTAAAAGTGAACGATTCACAGCAACTCAGTACAATTGACGAGTCTGACTCATACAGTAATTTCAGAAAATATATTTATCCTTTCTCTCCAAGAGAAGAAAGAGCAACAACACGAAGCACCTCTCTTCTCGTCACAGATATTCCTATAGAATCCACGGCACCCGACGGTACAATACATCAGACGCTTGTTGATATATACTCTCTCGAGGGGCTCAGCAATGAATTGGCTGTAGGTGTAAAATTCAAGGATGATGACAGAGTCTACACCTATGTGTGCAGTTCTTATACACCAAAAACCTTAGGCGAGTTTTTAGAGGCTATAGACTATGATAACACGGTCTCTTACGGAGGTATAATGCTCTACACCGGCAACCTTTTTCCCGTAAACGATAAAAATCGCGCTGATATAAAGAGCTACCTTCTCTCAGACCCGGGTGTTGCCAACAAAACGGATGCAGACGGCGAAGCCTCAGGTTACTCTGTAACAGCAACGTTTTATTGTCATGAGCTTGGCAGAGAAAGCAAAATTCTGCGCATATACGAAAGCGGACATATTATTACTAATCTTATCGGATATGAATATTCCTTCTTTGTAGGCAAAGAGGCTGTAGAAAATTTCCTTAAGGAAAGCTACAACATCACCTTTGAAGAGATTAAGGAAACTGCAAGCACAACCCAGCCATTGACAACACCCACAACCACAACAGCTCCCTCAACTTCAGCTGTGCCGACTACAATACCACCTGAAACTATATATCCTGCTGAGCCTATAGATACGAGCACAAGTGCAGCAGCGGCAATCGCAGAAGAACCACCTGTTACATCAGAAGCATCTGCTACAGACATTGCAGAACACACAGAAGTAACCGGATCAATAATAAACGACATCCTGTGACGAGCACTGAAACAGAATAAATTTATCGACATACCTCTCCTATATCTTTTTTGCATCCCCGACAGAATTTCTTCTGCCGGGGATTTTTTTATATGTCCTCGTCAGACAGGCATGACTTTTTGCTATCGCACAAAAAATCACCAAAAATGCGTTGTCGTTTGGCGGGTTAAAACCTGCCGTTTTTGCTTTGGTGTGACGCGTACCAATAAAACAAAAAATCCTAACTCCCAACTAAAAAAAGTTCTTGCACTATTCCCCTTTTAGTGGTAAAATAAAAAGGTTGAAATAAATTTGTAAATAAGGTGAAAGAATGGACATCAGAAACGAAGTAAGAAACGTTGCAATTATCGCCCACGTTGACCACGGTAAAACTACCCTCGTTGACGAACTTCTCAAGCAAAGCGGCACCTTCAGAACTAACGAACAGGTTGCGGACAGAGTTATGGACTCAGGCGACCTTGAACGCGAAAGAGGTATCACTATCCTTTCTAAAAACACAGCTATCCATTATAAGGACACCAAAATCAATATCGTTGACACCCCGGGTCATGCTGACTTTGGCGGTGAAGTTGAGCGAATTCTCCTTATGGTTGACGGTGTGCTTCTCTTAGTTGATGCTTTTGAGGGCTGTATGCCTCAGACAAGATTCGTGCTCAAAAAAGCGCTCGGCCTTAAGAAAAAGGTTGTGGTTGTTGTAAATAAAATCGACAGACCCGGTGCAAGACCCGTTGAGGTTATCGATGAGGTGCTCGACCTCTTTATTGAGCTTGGTGCTGATGAAGACCAGCTTGAATTCCCCGTTGTTTATGCAAGCGGACGCGACGGCTACGCTTCTCTTGATGATAATGCACGTGAGGGTGATATGAGACCTCTTCTCGATGCAATTCTCGAAAATATAGATGCGCCTAAGGGTGACATTAACGGCCCCGCACAGATACTCTTCTCTTCTCTTGACTATGACGACTATATCGGCAGAATCGGCGTCGGAAGAGTTGAAAGAGGCTCAGTCAAGCAGGGTCAGCAGGTTGTACTCTGCAATAACAGCGGTGAGCAGAAAAACGTAAAAATCAGCAAGCTTTATCAGTTTGAGGGACTCAAAAGAGTTGAGGTTGCTACCGCTACTCTCGGTGATCTCGTCTGTGTATCAGGTATAGCTGACCTTAACATCGGCGATACTGCCTGTGACCCCGAACACGTTGAACCTCTCCCCTTTATAAAAATTGATGAGCCCACAATTTCAATGAACTTCATAGTTAACAACAGCCCCTTCGCAGGCAAAGAAGGCAAGTTTGTTACATCAAGAAATATCCGTGAACGTCTTTTTAAAGAGGTTGAAACCAACGTATCAATGCGTGTAGAAGAAACCGATACCACAGACTCATTCAAGGTCAGTGGCCGTGGCGAGCTTCACCTTTCAATCCTCATTGAAACTATGCGCCGTCAGGGCTATGAATTCCAGGTATCACGCCCCAAGGTTATTCTCAAGGAAGAAAACGGCGTGACTATGGAGCCTATGGAGCTTCTTATTGTCGAGGTTCCCGACCAGTATGCAGGATCAGTTATCGAAAAGGTATGCTCAAGAAAGGGCGAGCTTGAAAATATGGGTACACGTGACGGTGGCTCAACACATCTCGAGTTCAAGGTACCTGCAAGAGGTCTTATCGGCTACAGAAGTGAATTTATGACCGACACCAACGGTAACGGTATTATGAATCAGCTTTTCGCAGGTTATGAGCCCTATAAGGGTGACATTATCACAAGAGAGCGCGGTTCTATCGTAGTACACAAAACAGGCGAAAGCTCAGCTTACGGTCTGTTCAACACACAGGACAGAGGCAGACTCTTCATCGGTGCAGGCGTACCTGTATATGAGGGTATGATTGTCGGTGAATGTGCAAAGTCAGAGGATGTGGTTTGTAACGTCTGCAAGCAGAAGCATCTGACCAACACACGTGCTTCAGGTTCTGACGATGCACTCAGACTTATCCCCCCCACCAATCTTTCACTTGAGCAATGTATGGAATTCATCAAGGATGATGAGCTTCTTGAGGTTACGCCTGTTTCTCTCAGACTCAGAAAGACTATTTTGTCAAAAGAAATGAGAATGAAGAAGCAGTTTAAGAAAGGCTAAGAAAATCAGCGCATTTTGGTCACTTTTGGGCATCGTCACCGAAGCACCGCCAGTGGCGGATTAAGCGAGGCGAGGATGGCGCAGCGGTCAAAATTGCTAGGCGTTCCAAGCCGATAAGCAATTTTGGGAACCGCAAGAGGTATAAGCAAAAGTGACGCCTGCCCGGCGAGGGCAATGAAAAAAGCAAGAGCAGTTCACTTTAACAGCGAGCTGCTCTTTTTGTATATCTGTATACAGAATAGCTTAACAAGTTAACTTTGCAGGGCTCCGCCCCCCACAAACTTTTGTAAAAGTTTGACAAAGCTTTACTTATTCCTCTTTTTTAACTCTCCAAGTCCACACTGATATCATAAAGCTTCTTGTAAATTCCGTCTTTACTCAGAAGCTCCTCGTGTGTGCCCTGTTCCTCAATACCCTTGTCTGTGAGCACAATAATGCGGCTCGCATTGCGGATAGTAGAAAGCCTGTGAGCGATGGTAAAGGTTGTCCTGCCCTTGGTAAGCTCTGCAAGAGAATGCTTTATGTACTGCTCACTTTCATTGTCAAGAGCCGAGGTTGCCTCATCGAGTACAATAATAGGCGGATTCTTTATAAACACACGTGAAATGCTGATACGCTGTTTCTGACCGCCTGAAAGCATAACGCCTCTTTCACCTATATAGGTGTCATAACCCTGAGGCAGACTCATAATGAAGTCGTGAGCGCCTGCACGTTTTGCGGCCTCCATAGCATCCTCTCTTGTAGCTTTTGGGGCCCCGTAGAGGATATTTTCAATAACAGTGCCCGAGAAGAGATAAACATCCTGCTGTACAACGCCGATAGCTTGTCTTAAAGAGTGGAGATTGATGTCGTTGATATCTTTGCCGTCGATTGTGATACGACCCTCCTTGAGCTCGTAGAAGCGTGAAATGAGACTACACATTGTGGTCTTACCGCCACCTGAGGGGCCTACAATTGCGATGTTTTCGCCTTGCTTGATGCTGAGGTTCAGGTTAGCAAGCACGTCGCCTTTTTCTTCCTCATAGCTGAAGGTCACATTTTCAAAATTGATCTCACCTTTTACATTTTCCATAGTATCGGGTGCACTATAACCTGACTCGGATGGTACCTCCATAACCTCGGCAAAGCGCTCGATGCCTGTCATACCTTTTTCAAACTGCTCGGTAAATTCTACGATTCTCTTGATTGCGGCTATGAGCATACCGATGTAGAGAAGATATGCTGTCATATCTGCTGCAGTTATTTTACCTGTCATAAGGAAGTAACCGCCAAGGAGAATCATCACCACATACATAAGGCCATCAAACATTCTGACAACGCAGTTGAGCATAGCCATATAGCGGTAAGAGTTTTTCTGCACCTGGGCAAATTCTGTACTGCGCTCGTTGAATTTCTCTTCTTCTGTCTTTTCGTTGGCAAAGGATTTTACCACCCTGATACCAAGAAGAGATGTCTCAGTCTGCGCGTTGACCTCGCCTGCGATGACACGTCTTTCCTTGAAGATTGTTCTCATTTTACGACGGAAATAAAGTGAGCCGTAGAAGATAATGGGAATAGCAACAAAGGTTGAAACCGTCAGCAATGGGTTGATGCCTGCGAGAATAATAAAGGACGCTGTGACCTTGATGCCTGCGATGAAAAACTCTTCGGGGCAGTGGTGAGCAAACTCAACCACATCAAAAAGGTCAGTTGTAATCCTTGACATAAGCTGACCAACCTTGGTTTTATCGAAATAGCTGAAAGGCACTGTCAGCAGGTGAGCGAACATATCCTCTCGCATATCCTTTTCTATTTTTACGCCCATTCCGTGACCTATATAAATCATATAGTACCCTGCCGCCATATCTATGAGCTTGAGGACAACATAGACAGCTGCAAAGGACAGAATGAGTCTCAGGGTAAGCTTTGATATATCTGTGGTTGCAATGCTTGTGATTTCGCGCACAATCATAGGCAGAACTATTTCGCAGCCTGTTGTGAGGGCGGCACAGAAAAGGTCAAGGGCAAGCACGGCTTTATGTTTTTTGAAGTATGGTATGAAGTGTTTTTTGAGCATACCTTTTTTAGTTGTTTTCATAGCAATCACCTAAAAAATAAAATAAGTAAAGATTTTTTGATTACGACTTGGCGCCCCTGAAAGGCAATGTCATAACTTAACAAATATCGGTATAAATCAGCGAGTTCTTTATGATTTTTGTTTGTTGTATCTTTTATGTTCTGCACCGCTTAAGCCGCGGTGGATCATACTTTTGTCGGTTGTGACAAAAGTATGCAAAAGCACGCTTTTGGCGAATTCGTCCGCAGGTGAAAAATTACCGCTTAAGGTATTTCTTTATTTTTCTTTTGTTCTCTTTCTGCTCACCGATAGGTGGAAACAAAGTTTCTGCTTATCGGTAATTTTTTCAATTGCTACCTTCTGCTTTATATCTGCTCGTCTGCCGAACAGCTCAAATTTCCGCCGACTTGTTATAACAAAGCCGCTACAGATTGCACCTTAGTAAAAAGTATTTTGTCTCCTTTTCGTCCGTGCTTCTGCGGTAAATCCTACTTCGACATTCGTCGCCGCTACAGTCTGCTTTTCTGATAATGAATTCCTTTTTATGTTGCTTTCTTTATATTTTTTGAAAATTTTAAAACCTTCTTCGCTGCGGAATCAACTGACGCAGGCGGGTAGTTTTTATATAAAAAGAGACAACCTTTGGCACTTATCAAAGGTAGTTAAAAATCAGACTTTAGAGCGCTTCGTAAGTCTGTTGATGCAGGCGTACTAACGGTATATTTTAAAAAGCAAAGGCAGTGTCTATAAAAAAGAGCGCTTTGCTTCCTTTGTCGCTCAGGACAAAGGAAGTGCCCCGCGGCATGAGCGAGTAGTCGGTAAAAGAAACAACAAATAAAAATTACAACAGCACAATCCCACGATAAAACAAGAAGATGTCCTAACTAATAAAAGGCTGCCACTTGCGTAGCAGCCCTTTGCTTTATTAACCGAAGAATGCAGCGTGAACAGCAGCAACAGCCTTGTCAGCAAGCTCTTTGTCGATAAGAACGCTGATTGTGATTTCACTTGTTGAAATCATGCTGATGTTGATGCCTGCCTCATAAAGAGCGCCGAACATCTTTGATGCTGTGCCTGAGTGTGACTGCATACCTGCGCCAACGATTGAAATCTTAGCAACTGTTGTGTCGCAAGCAACTACAGCACCTTCCATTGAGAAGATGTCTTCGAGAATTTCAACAGCGTCTTCAGCATTTGAAGCAGCACAAGTGAAGGAGATGTCCTTTGTGCCGTCACGGCCTACTGACTGAAGGATAACGTCAATGTTGATACCTTTCTGAGCAAGTCTTGAGAACATCTTGAATGCATTACCGGGGATGTCTTTCATACCAACAACTGAAATTCTAGCGATGTCTGTGTCTTTTGTTACGCCTCTGATTAACATTTTTTCCATTTTAGCTACCTCTCTGACTATAGTACCGGGCTCTCTTACAAGGCTTGAGAGCACTTCTAATTCTACATTATATTTTTTTGCCATTTCAACGCTGCGGTTGTTGAGCACCTGAGCGCCGAGTGTTGCGAATTCGAGCATTTCATCATAAGTGATGTCTGTGAGCTTCTGAGCATTTGCTACCTTTCTGGGGTCGGTAGTGTATACGCCTGAAACATCGGTGAAAATCTGACAGCGGTCTGCGTGAAGAGCAGCTGCAATAGCAACAGCACTTGTGTCTGAGCCACCTCTGCCGAGGGTTGTAAGATCATCGTATTTGTTGAGACCCTGGAAGCCTGCAACGATGATAATCTTTTTCTTGTCAAGCTCGCTCTGCATACGTTCTGTGTTAACCTTGCTGATACGGGCTGAGCCGTAAGCTGAGTTAGTTTCGAAGCCTGCCTGCCAGCCTAAAAGTGAAATTACAGGATAGCCGAGGCTTTCGATAGCCATAGCAAGAAGTGAGATTGAAATCTGCTCACCTGCTGTAAGAAGCATATCCATTTCTCTCTTGGATGCCTTGGGGTTGATTTCGTTTGCTTTGTCGATTAAATCGTCTGTGGTGTCGCCCTGAGCAGAAACAACAACCACAACATTGTTGCCCTCTTTGTAAGTATCTGTAATGATACGGGCAACATTCATGACTCTTTCTGCATTTGCTACAGATGAGCCACCGAATTTCTGTACTATGAGTGCCATATAAATCCTCCTGATTTATGTGAATTAAAATAATTGACTTGAATTAATAATCTGCTGTTCTTATAACACTGAGAACATTGATGCCGAGACTTGCGAGTGTGTCGCGAAGCTCTTTTTCTTTCTTGACGGGGGTAACAAATGCAACTTCGTTTTCAGCCTGATTTTCCCTCTCAAGATACTGTACACTGCCGAAAGCCTTTTCGATAGCTGCTTTATCTGCGCCTGTAGCTCTGACATAAAGAGCAGTTTCACAGTCGAGATAATCAGCAAGATAGTCATCCTTCTTGTCTTCCCAGCCGAAGAATTTTCTTTCATTGTCGTAGGATGCACAGTCGATTACGTCACCTACAACAGCTGAAGCAGTTGCAAGGGATCCTGCGCCCTTACCGTACATAAGCACGTCGCCTGTAGCATCACCGCGTACAAGACAAGCATTGAAAACACCGTTTACGCCTGAAAGCATACTGTCATTTTTGACAAGACGGGGAGAAACCATAACAAGAGCCTTATCATCACTGAGCTTCTTTGTCATAGCAATAAGCTTGATTACGCTGTCATAGCTTTCAGCATAAGCCACATCTTCAAGCGTTATCTTTGAGATACCTTCGCTGTATACGCCATCGGGATATACGTGATAGCCGAAAGCAAGTGATGCGAGGATACAGATTTTTCTCATTGCATCAAGACCTTCAACGTCTGCTGTGGGGTCTTTTTCTGCATAGCCCTTATCCTGAGCGAGCTTAAGAGCATCGTCAAAGCTCATTCCGTCCATTATCATTTTAGTAAGAATGAAGTTAGATGTTCCGTTTAAGATGCCTGCAACCTCACTGATTCTGTTACCTGCAAGACAACGGCTCATAGGTCTTATAATGGGGATACCGCCACCGACTGAAGCTTCAAAAAGGAAGTTTACGTTGTTTTTCTTTGCTGCTTCAAGAAGCTCAAAGCCCTTTGTTGCAACAAGCTCTTTGTTTGAGGAAACAACGTGCTTACCCTTATTAAGACAAGCAAGAACAAAATCGAAAGCAGGCTTCACACCGCCCATTGTTTCAACAACGATATTGATAGAATCATCGTTTAAGATATCGTCGAAATTTTTGGTGATTATATTCTCGTATTCATTACCGCTGAAATCTCTGATATCCAGAATACGGCTGACCTTTAAAGAAACATTGCTGTTCTTAAGAATTGAATCCGAGTTGCTTTTAATAACCTCAGCTACGCCTGAACCGACAACGCCGAAGCCTAAAATAGCTATATTCATATCTTTTCACTGCCTTTCTATACCGATCCCGGTATAAAATATAGAATATATAATATCACATTTTTTTAATGATTTAAAGGGTTTTTATTAAAAAATTTCTATTATTTGTGAAATCCATTGATTTTTTTACGGCGATAGGTTAGTATAATATAGATACATTGTAAAAACAAACGGAAAGATGAGGTGTTTTAAATGGCAGAAACCGAAAAAAAACGCAGATGTATAATCAACGTGGCTTTTTATGCAATGCTTCTTGTGTTAGGCTTTCTTTTTTATAAATACGCTTTTGGTGTATGCTTCCCCATTATGTTCGCATTTTTTGTTGCGGTAATACTTCAAAGACCCAAAAATTTCATCATAAAAAAGACGGTTATCAAAAAGGGCTTTGCCTCAACCATATGTGTTTTTGGTCTTATGCTTATCACATCAGCTATTGTTGTACTCATAGGTGTCAGGGCCGCAGAAGAAATCAGAGGCTTTATAAATTATATAACCGTACAGCTTCAGAATATCGACACCATCATAAACAATATTGAAACATCTCTTCTGAGCCTTATCGGCAAGCTTCCCGAATTTATCAGCGAAACAGCAACAGAAAGCATTTCCGCTATATTCACACAGCTCAGAGAATTCCTCTCCGGCTCCAATACACAGCTTCCTGAACAGCTTACAGATACCTTTAACGGCTTCAATCTTTCCTGGCTCTCGGCACCGATCACCGGAGTTATTTCAACCGCAAGCCGCATCCCGTCAATACTTATCGGCATTGTGGTAACAATAGTTTTATCCTGCTTTATCACAGCTGACTATGACCTTATAATCAGATTTGTTTACTGTCAGTTTCCTAAGGAAAAAAGAAAGGATCTGACCAGAGCCAAGCAGCTTCTGAAGCTGAATCTCGGCAAAATGTGCAAGGCTTACGCACTTATTATGCTTGTTACCTTCACTGAGGTTTTCATAGGTCTTACAATTTTAAAAATGCTCGATCTTTTCCAGTCAAACTATATTGCCGTCATTGCAGTTGTAACCGCCATTGTTGACGTCATTCCTGTCCTCGGCACGGGTACCATTGTTCTTCCCTGGGCGGCTTACAGCCTTATTGTAGGAGATTACGGGATGGCAATAGGCCTGCTTATCCTGTATGCAGCAATTACTGTTATAAGACAGATTGTTGAGCCCAAGCTCGTTGCAGGTCAGCTGGGACTCCCCCCCTTCGTAACTCTCATTGCTATGTATCTGGGTCTTAAAATAATCGGCGTACTCGGTGTATTCGCACTACCGATTATCGCTATTATGCTCAAGCTTCTCAACGACGAGGGTATTATCACTCTCTGGAAATCACCGACCAAGGTTATGGCAGAGGAAGCGGAAAACAACTGAATTCAATAAAAATATTAACCCCGACAGAAATGTGTCGGGGTTAAGTTTTGGGCTTTAAATTTATTTGTTAAGCAGTTTTACGGCATACTTTAAAAGTTCTGTAACCCAGACGAGAAGTGACTGTAAGAATGAAATCAGTCTTTCATCATCATTGGACGGGTTCTCAAGCTTTTCGTTTTCGTCGCTTGCCATAGCCGGCATAAACAAACACACAAATCAACCAAAATATTCCAATTTACACGATGATTTTAGTTTTAAAATATTTTTCCTGAAACTCAACTTGCTTCATTATCTCCTCTTTAGTGTAGGTCAGATTTTCAGGGGCAACAACCCACTTTTCTTCCACATCGTCAAGTCTTTTTATTACAGCGATTACCTTGCCCTCGAATTCATCTACAGGCTCATTGACGCCCAGCACATAAGCATCCTGCTCTTCACCGTCAGGGGCAATAACGCCCTCAATATATCCGTAGTTTATAGGATAGTATAAATCTTTATGATTCGGGTGGTAAGAGCCTAAGGGTCTGTCGATGATAACTGTCACTATTTTGCCGAGCATTCAGTTTACCTCCTAAAATAAAACTTGATTGTTTTAATGATGTATCGCCAAAAACCATTAGCGAAGCGACATCATTTGCAAAAGCAAACATCATTTCAAAAAAATAAAGGACTTGCTTTTGCAAGTCCCTATTTTTTTGGAGCGGATGACGAGGCTCGAACTCGCTACCTCCACCTTGGCAAGGTGGCGCTCTACCAGATGAGCTACATCCGCATATTTGGTGCCTCCGGTCGGAATCGAACCAACGACACGTGGATTTTCAGTCCACTGCT
>JAZQUF010000037.1:0-16819 GCA_045631165.1 Acutalibacteraceae bacterium | reverse complement strand
AACTGCACCTGCATCATCACCGCCGATATCCATTACTGCATATGTGTTTTTATCCTGAACAGCTCTGTACATTTCCTGAGGCAAAGACGGGATATCAAGGTTTGAGCCTGCATACTGAGAACAGAGAAGTTCGATGCCTTTCTCTTTCAGTTCAGCTTCGCTGTCTTTTGTGCGGAAATATGGGTTAACTATATCAAGGTCTGCAATGACTACAGGGTAACCTTCAACCTTAAGATGAATTGCATAGTTAACAGCGATATTGGTTTTACCGCTGCCGTAGTGACCTGCGAATAAAGTCAAGCGTTTAGGCATAAAAACCACACCTTTCATTATATGACACTTTCCTGTTTTTTTCAAGAGAAAGTGTCATATTTTTTAGTATAAATTAAAGTTTATTTCTCTGAATCTTACCGCTGATTGTCTTGGGAAGCTCATCGCGGAATACAACGATTCTGGGGTATTTATAAGGAGCAGTGTTCTTCTTAACGTAGTTCTGAATTTCTTTCTTAAGCTCTTCAGTGGGCTCTGTGCCCTTTGTGAGAACTATGCTTGCCTTAACAACCTGACCTCTGAGCTCATCAGGTGCAGCTGAAACACCGCACTCAAGCACATAAGGAAGCTCCATAATAACATTTTCGATTTCAAAGGGGCCGATACGGTAACCTGATGATTTGATAACATCATCGATACGGCTTACATACCAGTAATAACCATCTTCGTCACACCAGGCTGTGTCACGTGTGTGATACATACCATCGTACCAAACCTCCTTGGTTTTCTCTTCGTCCTGATAGTAGCCCTTAAACAGACCGCAAGGAACTTTATCATGAGTACGAACAACGATTTCACCTGTTTCACCGACTGCACATTCGTTGCCGTCGGGGTCAACAATAGCAATGTCATAGCAGGGAACGGGTTTACCCATTGCACCGGGCTTGGGAGTTGTACCTGCAAGGTTACCGATTGTAAGAGTAGTTTCTGTCTGACCGAAGCCTTCCATAATTACGATGCCTGTAGCCTTTTCGAACTGATAGAACACTTCGGGGTTGAGAGCCTCACCTGCTGTTGTTGCATATCTGATTGATGAAAGATCATACTTGGAAAGATCTTCCTTGATAAGCATTCTGTACATTGTGGGAGGTGCACAGAAGGTTGTGATATGATACTTCGCAAACATAGGAAGAATCTCTGAAGCATCAAATCTGTCAAAGTCATATGTGAATACTGCACCCTCGCACATCCACTGACCGTAGAATTTACCCCACATAGCCTTACCCCAACCTGTATCTGATATTGTAAGGTGAAGGTCGTTGGGCTGTACTGTGTGCCAATATCTAGCAGTTATAAAGTGACCAAGTGCATACTTATATGAGTGAGCTGCAATTTTAGGATAGCCTGTTGTACCTGATGTAAAGTACATAAGCATTGTATCATTGCCGCAAGCTGTGTCTTCAGTACGCTCATAGATGCTTCTGAAGAGCTTATATTCTATATCAAAGTTATGCCAGCCGTCTCTGTCAGCACCAACAATAACCTTATACTTAAGGTTACCATAAGTCTGAGCTGCTTCGTCAACGTGCTCAGCAACCATACCGTCTGCTGTACAAACAATAGCAGTTACACCTGCAGCCTTGAAACGATATTCAAAATCGTGAACAACGAGCTGATTTGTTGCAGGAATAATAACTGCACCAATCTTATGAAGAGCAAGGGCTGTAATCCAGAACTGATAGTGACGCTTGAGAACAAGCATTACTCTATCGCCCTTTTTGATACCGAGTGAAAGGAAGTAGTTAGCTGCACGAGCTGATTCTTTCTTCATATCATTGTAAGTGAATCTTCTCTCTGTTTTGTCGTTTGAGATGTGAAGCATAGCAAGCTTATCGGGATACTTATCAGCAACTGCATCAACGATATCAAAAGCAAAGTTAAAGCTGTCTTCATTCTTATAATCAAGCTTCTTGAGAACACCGTTTTCGTCCTCTTCAGTTGTAATAAACTTCTTAGCTTCAAGGTTATGCTCAGCCTTTGCTGTAACAAAGGTCTTTTCGATTTCTTTGGCATCAGCCTTTTCGTCCTCTGAGATTACAACTGCAAGGAAAGTACAATCCTGTCCGTCAACAGCAATCATACCGTGAGGTGTTGAACTCTTATAATAAATGCTGTCACCCTCTTCAAGCACCTCTGTGTGGTTACCAACACGAACCTTAAGCTTACCGGAGAGTACAATATCAAACTCCTGACCGCCATGCGTGATAGTATGAATAGGCTTATTCTGAAGCTCTTCTCTGTATTCGTACTTAGCAAGATAAGGCTCAGCAAGCTTGTCTCTGAAAAGAGGAGCAAGGTTGTTGATTTCGATGCCGTCTTCCTTTGAGGTAATCTTGCCCTGTCCCTTTCTTGTTACAGTGTATGATGAAAGGTTACTGCTCTTACCCTCAAGAAGGTCTGTCTTGCCGATGCCGAAAGCCTTGGCACATTTATGGATAAATGAGAAAGGAAAATCTGCAGTGCCCTTTTCATATTCACGGTACTGCTCAACAGTGATGTCTGTCTTATCAGCCATTTCTTCTTCGCTGAAGCCACAAACCTCTCGCATTTCCTTAATACGGAAAGCAACTTCCATAAGTTGATTATTCATTTCCATTTTGAACGCCTCCAAAATAAATTTTATAAAACAAAAACTCGCCCCAAAGTTTCCTTTGAGACGAGTAAAAATCTAAATTATACCCGCGGTACCACTCAAATTGCGATTATAAAAACCGCCACCTTCAAGCTCTAATAAGCTCTATGCATTAACGCAGCAATCACGAAGGGCGCCTACTGATATTAAACTTTCGGACCCTCAGCTCGGAAGTGATAGGATATTGAAACATCGTAATACTGACTTGCAGCCCCGTCAGCTCTCTGTGAAAACTCCGAATCATCCGTCTTCGTCATAGCTTTTATATTAAATTTGCATATATTTTAGCACTTTAAAATCTGATTGTCAATAGAAAAATTAATATTTTCCGAATATTTTTCTTACAATATCTTGCTTTCATCAATGCCGAAAAGCTTAATTGCATTTTTATAGAGAATAAGCCTGTTTTCCTCATCACTCAAAGCCATTTCGTTAAATCTTTTATACTCTGACTCGTGATTCCACATTGGGAAATCGGTTGCAAAGAGCACGTGATCGGCACCATAGGCTCTGACAAGAGCTCTGCTCTCTTCGGGTGTAAGCCAATCGAAGGATGAGGAGCAGTCAACATAAAAGTTTTTATATCTGCTTAAGGTCTCTGCAGCTTCCTTCCAGCAGGACCAACCGCCGAAATGCGCACCTATTACCGTAAGTTCAGGAAAAGCATCGAGCACTCTTTTCATTCTGTCAGGATTGGAATAATCATATCTGCTATCCCCCGTATGAAGAAGTACAGGTAAATGATTTTTCTGGCATAATTCATATATCTTATAACACTTTTTATCATCGATACAGAACTTCTGAAAGTCAGGATGCATTTTCACACCCTTAAGACCCAAGGATATAATTTCTGCTATATCCTCCTCTATCTTTTCACTGTCAGGATGAAGAGCACCGATCCCCGTCATAAGTCCCTCAGAATTTCTGACATTATCGGCTATGTAACTGTTAATAGAATGTACCTGACCCGGAGTTGTGGCGACAGAGAAAATAACATAGTGCTTAACACCGATTTTGCTGCCAAATTCAACCAGAGTTGAATATCTGCCATCGTAGTACATAGATAAATCGTAAAACTTACCGATTGCCTCAACTGCCTTATCAGCAATCTTATCAGGATAAATATGGCAATGTGAGTCAATTATAGGATAATTCATTTAAATCACCTTAGCTGTTAATTTCAAATTGGCGAACCCTTTCGGATCCGCCAATAAGTTTATGCTGTTTCTACAGCGTTTGCTTTATGAAGTGAATACTTCTCAATAGCGTTTTCACGCATCTTGTATTTAAGGATTTTACCTGCAGCATTCATTGGGAATGCATCAACAAAATCAACATATTTCGGAACCTTGTGCTTGGCCATATGGTCACGTACAAACTGCTTCATCTCTTCCTCAGTCATTGTCTCACCCTCTTTGAGAATGATACAAGCCGCAATTTCTTCACCATACTGCTCATCGGGTACACCGATAACCTGAACGTCACTTACCTTGGGATTAGTGTAAATAAACTCTTCAATCTCTTTAGGATATATGTTTTCACCGCCACGGATGATCATATCCTTAAGACGACCTGTGATTTTGTAGTTTCCGTCTTCAGTCTTACAAGCAAGGTCACCTGTATGAAGCCAACCGTCTTTGTCAATAGCACTTGAGGTAGCTTTTGGCATTTTGTAGTAGCCCTTCATAATGTTGTAGCCTCTTGCAACGAATTCACCAATCTGACCAACCGGTAAGTCCTCACCTGTTTCGGGGTCAACGATCTTACATTCGATTTCCGGAAGTGCTCTACCTACAGTTGAAACTCGAACTTCGAGTGGGTCATCAGTTGAACTCATTGTACAACCGGGTGAAGCCTCGGTCTGACCATAAACGATGGTGATTTCACTCATATGCATCTTGCCGACAACGTCTTTCATTGTTGCAATAGGACAAGGTGAACCCGCCATTATACCTGTTCTCATATGTGAGAAATCGGTCTTTTCGAAGTCCGGATGCTCAAGAAGAGCAATAAACATTGTGGGCACACCATGGAAAGCAGTAATCTTTTCCTGATTGATGCAGGCAAGAGCCGGCTTCGGTGTGAAATAAGGCAGAGGATAAAGTGTAGCGCCGTGAGTCATAGAAGCTGTCATAGCAAGTACCATACCGAAACAATGGAACATAGGTACCTGAATCATCATTCTGTCAGCAGTTGAAAGATCCATTCTGTCACCGATGCACTTACCGTTATTAACAACATTGTAGTGAGTAAGCATTACACCCTTAGGGAAACCTGTTGTACCTGAAGTGTACTGCATATTGCAGACATCATTAGGACTTACATTGGCAGCGATTCTGTATACCTCTTCAACAGGTACATTTTCGCTTCTCTCAATAGCTTCATCCCAGGTAAGACAACCTTTTTTCTTAAAGCCAACTGTGATAACATTTCTAAGGAAAGGTAATCTGCGACAGTGTAAAGGCTGACCGGGCTTTGTGTTTTTAAGCTCAGGACAAAGCTCACCGATAATATCAGAATAGTGTGAATCTCTGTATGATTCAATAAGAATAAGTGTATGAGTATCCGACTGCTTGAGAAGGTACTCAGCCTCATGGATTTTATATGCTGTATTAACTGTTACAAGTACTGCACCGATTTTTGTAGCAGCCCAGAATGCAATATACCACTGAGGAATATTTGTAGCCCATACTGCAACGTGTGAACCGGGTTTTACACCTAAGTCAAGGAATGCTCGGCAGCATTCATCAACATCATCTCTGAATTCAGCATAAGTTCTTGTATAATCAAGAGTTGTATATTTGAATGCAAGCTGATCAGGGAATTCCTCAACCATTTTGTCAAGCACCTGAGAGAAGGTCTTTTCAACAAGAGTTTCCTTCTTCCATACATACTTACCATTACCGCGATTGTTATAATAAAGGTGGCTCTTACTTCTTGATGGTGCATGGAATTTCTGCATATACTGGCTGAAGTGAGCAAGAATAACATCAAGCTCATCAAGATCGCTCATCCACTCAAGATTCCAGTCGAGTGAAATATATCCGCTGTAGTTTACTGATGCAAGCGCATTGATCATAATCTCTGTCGGGATATTACCCTCACCTATAAGACAGTACTCACCGTCAGAGTCCTTGATGTGTACGTGCTTTACATAAGCGCCGAGATTTGTAATTGTCTGCTCAGGTTCTTCACCCTTGACACAGAATGTGTGATACATATCCCAGAGAGCAGCAATGGAATCACTTGAAAACTCCATAAGTACATCACGAAGAACACTTGTATCAGCAAAAAGGCCCTTAGTCTTAAGAAGAATTGTAACATTCTTTTCGTAAGCATATTCATGAACTTTTGAAAGAACTTCTATAACATTTGACTTAGCATTGTCGCTGTCTGATGCAAAGAATGCAACATAAGGAACCTTTATCGAAGCAGCAAAATCGATATATTCCTTAACCTTGCTGACAGTATCGGTAGTGCCCGTAGAAGAAATATCATCACTGTAATTGATAACAGGAATATTAAGTCCCTTATCCTTTACACTGCGCACAGTTGCACCGCAGTTATATTTATCAAATACACCGTTTTTCTGAAAATATGAAGGATATGCACTTGCACAAAGATCAATACCCTTATAGTCGTTTTCGACTGCAAGGTCAATCATATCCTGCCAGGAATAATTTTCCCAGCCTTTAACACTAAAAGAAAGCTTTAACATTTTTACGCCTCCTCATAAACAATCTTGTTGAGAGCATTGAGATATGCTCTGATACTTGCTCCGATAATATCCGTTGAAAGACCTTTACCTGAATAGAGCTTACCGTTTGAACGAAGCTTAACAACTGCTGAACCAACAGCCTCCTGGCCCTCGGTTACTGACTGAATCTGGAAATCATCAAGTTCATAATGATGGCCGATAATCTGTTCAATAGCGTGGAAAGCAGCATCAATAGGGCCATCACCGCCACAAAGACCGCGGATAACCTCACCGTTCTTTTTTACTGTAATATTTGCAGTTGCAGGAATAATGTTACCGCTGTTGATAACATAGCTTTCAAGGAAGTAAGTTGTAGGAACCTGAAGAGCAACAGAAGCAATAATAGCATCAAGCTCTTTTGCAGTAACGGTCTTCTTGCTGCTGATGCGCTTAAATTCTGTATAAACATTAGAAATATCCTCTGCACTGAGGTCATAACCTAAAACAGCAATTGCTTTGCTGACTTCTGTAATATCATCGTGCTCACTAAGAGAAAAATCTTCGGATGATGAAAATACACCCTCTGATAAAACATTCTTTGATGCGTGTGAATCAACTATCCAGGATATCTGCTTAGCTGCCTTGTGGTACTCGGTAGTTCTCACACCTGTCATATAGCCGAATTCGTCACCGAAGTTCTTGATAATCTGACAAATTGACTCCATTGAGGGGGCAAGTTCCGAAGCAACAGAAGAAACCTTAACCTCGTTTGCACCTGCTTTAATGGCACTCACACTGCCTGCAGTTGCCATATCAAGCTCATTACCGCACTGGAAGCCCACATTTACTGTCTCGGCAGAAGGAACATTCTTATAAAGATCTGAAAGAAGTGCTGATATATCCTCAGGGAACATCTTACCTGCTGTGTCACAAAGAGTAACGGTTGTTGCACCGCTTACGATAGCTGTTTCAATTGCTTTACAGAGGAAGTCAGGATCACTTCTTGTTGCATCATCAGCGATAAATTCAACATCATCGCAAAGCGCCTTAGCTCTTTTTGTGAAATCGGCAATCATATCAAGCATAGCTGCAGGCTTCTTGCCGCAGATATATTCCATCTGCACTGTTGAAGTCGGAACTTCAATCTGAATACGGGCTTTTTTAGCTTCTGAAAGCGCCTGTGCAACTCTTTCAACATCTCCTTCAGCGAGATTTACCGGCACTGCCACAACACTGCTGGCAGTTACACTTGAAGATATTGATTTAATAAGAAGCATATCTGTCTTTTCCTTGACAATTGCAGGAAGCTCAATAACTGATACGTGAATTTTGTTGAGTAGTTTTGCAATTTCAATCTTTTCTCTGAAAGAGAGTGAACAACCTGATTTAGCTGCCTGTTTCAATGTTACATCTGCGATTGATAATTTTTGCATTTTCAAAAACTCCTTAAATCTTTTTTATCACTTTTGCATTTCAGACACAAAAAGATACACACAAAAAAATCCTTGAAGTTAACCGTGTAACTTCAAGGACGAATAATACTATCCGTGGTACCACCTTGATTACTGCATAAGCAGTCACTCTTCAAAGCTCTGACAAGCCTTTAGCCATGATAACGGGGCAACCGGAACTACCTACACAAACTTAATCTTCAGCAGTTCTGCTCAGAAACGAGACTGAATAAACACCTTGTATCGGTTTTCACCAACCACCGACTCTCTGAAAGCAAAGAATGAATATTCTTAATTTCTTCAACGCATTTGTGATATTGAATGAATAATATCACTTTAAACGAGAAAAGTCAATAGTTTTCCGGAAAATTCTCACCTTGACAAAGATAATCTTTATAGTATAATTTATCTATAAACAACAGAGGTGAGCTTATGATTTATGCTGTAATAGCCGCAGGTGGCATCGGAAGTCGTATGGGTGCTGAGAAACCTAAACAATATATTAAAATCGGTAATAAAACTATCATTGAACATACTGCTTTTAAATTCAGCAATTGCGACAGAATTGATAAAGTTATTGTACTGTGCCCTTCCGACTGGGTTGATTACACATCCGGACTTTTTGCAGATACTGACATTACAGTAATCTGTGGCGGACTTACAAGGAATGAAACCATTATGAAAGCTATAGATTATATTGAAGAAACTGACGGACTCAGGGACGATACTTATCTTGTTACTCACGATGCTGTAAGACCTTTTGTAACCGAAGAAATTATAAGAAAAAATGTTGATGCGATAAAAAAATACGATGCTACAGGTACTGTAATTCCTGCTGTCGATACTATCTTTCAAAGCTCAAAAGGCGTAATCGTCGACAGTATACCCAACAGAAGTGAGCTCTATCAGGCTCAGACACCACAGTGCTTCGGTGCTCTTAAGCTTAGAGAACTTTATAACAGCTTAAGTGATGAAGATAAAGATGTTCTCACTGATGGTTGCAAAATCTATCTCCTAAAAGGCTATGATGTTCATCTGGTACAAGGTCATGTCAGCAACATAAAAATAACCTACCCCCATGATTTGATTGTAGCGGAAGCAATACTTAACTCATAAAAAATACCACCCGAATGGGTGGTATTTTTTTATGATAAAATTATGCTAAGCCAAAGAACTTACTGATTTTAAAGAATAAATCCTTGAAGAATTTTACGAATTTTGCCCAACCGGTGAGTTCAGTCTTGTTTTCTTCTACAAAGTCATCAGTTACAGGATCATTACCGTTGATTTCGCTGATTTTACCGTTATTATCCAATGAGAATATCATATATTCAATATGACTTGGTTCATCTTCATAAAGAATAGCAAAATTACCGTCAGCAAGCTCAGTAATACATGAATATGCAAAGAAGCTATTGTATGTAAGTCTGTATGTTGAAATCCAGTTGATAGGCTTAGTTCCATCAATAAGACCAACCTTGATAACACCGTCAGCTCTGGAATCAGGATTTGACGGGAATGAGCCGAGAACAACCTTTTTACCATTAATGGTTTTGCTAGTATTAATGAAACTTACCATACAGTTACCCATAGCTTCAAGGTTAGAATCAGCTTTAAATTCACTCCATGTTACACCGTTATCATAGCTATCAGCATAAGCAACATGTGAACCCTTGTTACGTGCAAACATACGAAGCACGCCGTCACCAAGATCAATAATCTGGCTTTCACTTGTCTTACCAACACCTAAAAGAGGACTTGTTTCAGCGCCTCTCTTCCATGTTAAACCGTTATCATCTGAGTAGATAGTTGAAACGTTTTCAACTTCATTCCAACCGATATTACCGTTATCGTAAACCATAAAGATAATTCTTTCTGTACCGTTAGGAAGAGTAGTTACAAAACCTCTACCGGGACAGATGCCGAGGAATGCTTCATATTCCATCTTTACAAAAGATGAAATATCAATAGGTGCGCTCCAGGTTTTACCGTTATCTTCACTTGTTCTCATAAAGAGATGTGTTGTAAGGAAGCATTTGAATTCAGCATCGGCATAGAAAATATTCTGATTTACAGTTACACCCTCGCTACCTCTCTGAGCCATTGTGAGTGCAACACCGTTTTTGTAAAGATCATATTCTGCGTCAACTGCATATTCTGTCTTTGAATTGTCAGCTACTTTGTAAATAGGTGCAAGCTCACCTTCAAATTCACCGATGTAATATTCAAATGACTTTAACTTTGTGTTATCGCCTGTTGTAAGAAGCATACAGCTCTTGCCGTTTACTTCAATATATCCGCGACCACTCTTGCACTGTAAGTAACCGCAACCTGCAGGCTGAACGTCTGATATAACGAAAATTTTATCATTGACTTTTGACTGAACAACAGCTGAGTCAATAAATGAAGCACTCTGTGTATCAGTTACACCATCAGCATAATCATCAAAGTGGTTAAAAATTGCATAATCCCACTCTTTATAACCATCTTCGGACAAAGCAACATGAATATCGATATTATTCGGTGAGTCGCTACCATGGTCATAACGAGCGTCAGCAACAGCAAGCACTGAACCGTTGTTAAGGGTATAAAGTGAAGGAATACGATATTCATTTATACCGTTTGTGCCTCTGTCGAAAGGCTGATAATAATCAACAGCAGCCACAGCAACAGTTGCAACTGTAAAAATCATAACAATTGCAAGCAGAATTGAAATTAGTTTTTTCATAAATCGTCCTCTTTTCATAATTTTTATAATAATAACCGTATAGGTTAATATTTACATTTTGACGGAAGAAAAGCATTGATATCACCAACACCGTTGTCATATAAAACTCCGGCAATCAGCTTATCAAGAGCAACAGAATTACCCTGCGAATCCTTGAGTTTAACTACTTTGCCGATTTTTTTACAAACAGGTATAAATGCCTTGTATTCCGCAGTATCCGGTGAGTATATCTCATTACCCGAATACAAATTGATTATGACGTCACATATAAATCTGACAATCTTTTTATCTTCTATACTTTTATCAAGATGCTTCGAAGAGAAGAAAAGCCTGCAAAACTTTTTAAATGTCAATGAATTAAGTACACTGCCAAGCTTTTGCATAACCGGCCTGAATTTTCTGAGCATTTTCTCATCACCACTGAAGCCTTTAGAAAGCATTATGAATTTCTCATAGTCATTTTCAAGAGTTTCAAATATCAGCTCAATCATAGAAGTGAAATGCTTTTTAGCATACTCAAGTACAGGTAAACCATCAGTAGTAGCGTCTATCTTTTCAACCTGCACTGACATTACATCCATACCACTGTCACTGAAATTTATCTTGCGATAAGCAAGAGGATAAGCCGAAAGTGCCGCAGTGTTAATCTGATACATCTTATTACCTTTATTTGTGGTAATGCTGTTTATATCGTGAATATGAGTATGACCGACAAAGATATATTCAATACCAAGATCAGCAAGATATGGAGCGGTCGACTCATAACCTCCAAGCATATTTCTATGAAAAAACAGCGGATAAATCGGCGATGGTTCAAGAACAGGATGGTGTGTCATTGCAAAAATACTGTACCCTGCTTTATGAGCATCTTCAACCTGTAGCTTAATCCATTGGAGAAGATCATCGTAATAACCACAGAATCCTTCACAGTCACCATCGTCATTAAGCGCTAATAAGCGTGTATCATCAGTAAGCTGTACACAGTAGGAATAAGAGCCCTCGTGCTCAGCTATAGCCTGATTAAAACCGAAGTCAGCATACTTTTCACGAAGCTCAGCTCTTGTATATTTCGGAAGCTCAAACTCACCTTCATCTGTGAACTTTTTCGCCTCCATATGAAAATCATGAGTTGCAAAGGTTACATAAATTTGTTTACCTTTATTTTTTAAAGCACTCAGTTTTTCAACAAGAGCATCATGACTCTGCACTTCTCCGTCATAGGTAAGATCACCCGAGATAAGAACTATCTCGGTTTCCTTATCTTCTGCAATGCTGTTAAAAGCTGAATCTATAATAGCTCCGCTTTTATCAACACATTTCTGATCGACCATTTCTCTTAGCTCATAATATTTACCATGAGAACCGATAACTTCATTGGCATAATAATGAAGATCTGTAAGGTGATAAAAGTTAAAAGGTTTCATTTCAAAAATCCCTTGTTTCAGATATTAAAGACCTGTCTTTTCTCTGATGTAATTTCTTGCAAGCACAGCGTACTCGTATGGGTTAGCCTTAGCGGGATCCTGCTCTGCTTCAACTACTACCCAGCCTTCATATCCGGCTTCATCGAGAATATCAAATACAGGTGTAAAGTCAAAGTCACCGTCACCGGGTACTGTGAATGAGCCTGCTCTTACGCTATCAAGGAAGCTGTAGCCCTTTTCCTTAGCGTCTTCAATAATGTCCTTACGGATTGACTTAAGGTGAACGTGCTTTGTTCTGCCAACATACTTCTTGAGTACACCAAGAACATCTTCACCACTGAATGAAAGGTGACCTGTATCGAAAAGAAGATATACGAGATCAGGATCAGTAATTTCCATAAGCTTGTCAATTTCAGCTTCTGTCTGTACGCCTGTACCCATATGGTGATGAACGGTAAAATACATACCCTTTTCCTTAGCAAGTCTGCCCATTTCATTGAAGCCCTTAGCAATAAGCTCCCACTGTTCATCAGTGTAAACAGGCTTCTCTCCGAAGATGCTTACATCCTTACCCTGGATGCTGTTACCCTGCTCTGAAGCACCGATAACCTTTGCACCAAGAGCGTGAAGGAAATCTCTGTGCTTGATGAAAGCTTCGATTGTAGCTTCATAGCCTTCTGAGAGAAGAAGTGATGAGAACCAAGCATTACAGATTCTCATGCCTCTTACATCAAGCTTATGCTTAAGTGTTTCGACATCTTTGGGATATTTGTTGCCGATTTCACTGCCAGTAAAGCCTGCAAGAGCCATTTCACTTACACACTGCTCGAATGTGTTTTCTGCACCTAAATCAGGAAGGTCATCATTTGTCCACGCGATGGGAGCGCAGGCAAGATATACTTTGTCTTTGTTAAGCATTTTAATCTACTCCTTTAAATTAATATAAACGTGCTTTCGCAATATTTTCTTTCATATCTTCATAACAAGCCTTAACTGTTTCGCTTGTGCTGACTTCAGCAACACCGACTCTCCACCAGCTGTCATAGCCGTCTGTCATTGACTTATGAGCAACCTTAATGTCAAAGAGTGTTGAAACTGTCTGCTTCTTAGCATCTTCAAGAGCCGCATAAAGCTCTTCAGCTGTTGTAATTCTGTAAGCCTTACAGCCGTAGCCTTCAGCAATCTTAGCGTAATCAGTTATTATGATTGAGCCATCGAGAAGACCTGAGTTTTCATTTCTTCTTGTGAAACGAGTACCGAATGTATCTGTACCCTGATTATTCTGAAGATTTTCGATGCATCCCCAACCGCTATTATCAAAGAGCATTACGTTGATTTTCTTATCTTCCTGAATTGCAGTGTAAAGCTCGCTGTGAAGCATAAGGAATGAGCCGTCACCAACCATTGAGTAAACTTCTCTGTTCCCTGCTGCAAGCTTAGCACCAAGAGCACCGCAGATTTCATAACCCATACATGAGAAGCCATATTCAACGTGATATGTATCGGGAGCCTTAGTCTTCCAGATTCTCTGAAGACAACCGGGAAGTGAGCCCGATGAACCGATGATAACACTATCATCAGCTACAACTTCATTGATGATGCCGAGAGCCTTCATCTGTGAAAGCATATCGTGTGATTCATCAGCATAGCAACGGTCAATTTCAGCGATATAAGCATTCTTAGCATCAGCAATTTCATTTGTCCATTTTGATGTGTAACCGTCAAGCTTAGCTGTGATAGCTTCGCAAGCAGCCTTAGCATCAGCGATAACTGCAGTAGAATCCATCTTGAAAGCGTCAAATGAGCAGACATTGATGGAGAGCATCTTGCAATCAGGATTGTGGAAGCCCCACTTTGAGCAGGTTGTGAAGTCGGTAAGTCTTGTGCCGACAGCAATAACAAGGTCTGTCTTCTTAGCGATAGCATTAGCAGCAGGACCGCCTGTAACACCGCAACCACCCATATTGAGAGGATGATCAAATGCAATCTGACCCTTACCTGCCTGGGTTTCACCAATAGGGATATTGTATTTTTCAGCCATAGCAAGTACAGCCTTTTCACTGTCTGAGTATGTAACGCCACCACCAACGATAATCATTGGCTTTTCAGCGTTTTTTATAAGCTCACAAGCAGCTTCGATTTCTCTTTCAGAGGGTACACGTCTGTCCATATACCAAACTCTCTTCTGAAGGAAGTAGTCGGGATAATCAAAAGCTTCAGCTTCAACATCCTGAGGCATTGCAATGCAAACAGCACCTGTATCGGCCGGGTCTGTAAGGACGCGCATTGCATTGATGCAAGCTGTCATAAGCTGCTCAGGACGGTTGATTCTGTCCCAATATTTACATACAGCCTTGAATGAATCGTTGGCTGTGATAGCGCAAGAATCATACTGTTCAATCTGCTGAAGTACGGGGTCGGGCTGACGACAAGCAAATGTGTCGCCGGGAAGCACGAGAAGAGGAATGCGGTTAGCTGTTGCAGTACCGCAAGCTGTTACCATATTGAGTGCACCGGGGCCGATTGATGAAGTACAGGCAATAATCTTACGTCTCTTCATCTGCTTAGCATAAGCGATAGCTGCGTGAGCCATACCTTGCTCATTGTGACCCTGATAATATCTGAGGCTGTGACCGCCCTGCTCAAGAGCCTGACCGATACCAACGACACATCCGTGACCGAAAATGCCGAAAATACCGTCAACGAACTTGCTCTCTTTTCCGTCAAAGCAGATATACTGATTGTCGAGGAATTTAACAAGAGCCTGAGCCATTGTAAGTTTCATAAAGTAATCAAATCCTTTCATTCATCCTGATGATGAATATTATCTTTAAAAACACTTTTAGGAGTACCCTCGAAAGGGCACTCCAGAGTGATTATAAAATTTCTGAAATTTTAACGGGTCTGCCTTCCTGAACGCTCTTCTTTGCAGCAAGAGCAACAAGGATTGAGTTAAGACCGTCTGTACCTGTTGTAGGTGTGGGCTTGTCTTCGAGAACGGCATCAACAAACTGAATCATTTCATCACGGAATGACTGCATATATCTCTCAAGGAAAAAGTAGAGAGGCTTGTCTGTTGTAACACCGTCATTGTTCATAATTGTAACATTTGTAGGTGTATCGTTAGCTGCCATAGCTGCACCGAGTGAACCGAAAACTTCTATTCTCTGGTCATAACCGTAAGCTGCACGACGGCTGTTGTCAATAACACCAAGGGCACCATTCTCAAACTTGAGGTTAATGATAGCTGTATCAACGTCTCCTGCTTCACCGATAGCAGGGTCAACAAGGCAAGTAGCATTAGCATAAACTTCTGTTACATCTGAGCCTGCAAGGAAACGAGCCATATCGAAATCATGGATTGTCATATCGAGGAACATACCACCTGATACTGCAGCGTATTCAGCTGGTGGGGGTGCCGGGTCACGTGATGTGATCTTGATAAGCTCAAGGTCACCAACCTTACCTTCGTTGATGAGGTTTCTTACGTGAGCGAAGTTATGATCGAAGCGTCTGTTGAAACCTACCTGAAGCTTAACACCCGCTTCAGCAACTGCATCAATAACAGCCTGAACCTTTGCAGGAGTAAGATCTACGGGTTTCTCGCAGAAAACGTGCTTACCTGCCTTAGCAGCTTCAATAGAAATGTCAGCATGTGTATCTGTTGATGAACAAACAAGAACTGCATCGATTTCTTCGTCTGCAAGCATTTCTTTGTAATCGTTATATACTTTTTCAATACCGTATTTGTCAGCAAGCTCCTGCAGACCGTCCTTAAAAACGTCTGTAATACCAAGCACCTTTGCTGTCGGCACGTTATATGTAATTGACTGAGCGTGTACCTTGCCGATTCTACCGGCACCAATAATACCAATGTTTAACTGCTTCATTAATGATAGCCTCCGTTGTATTGAATTACGGGTAAATACTATTTACCCAATTGTTATAATTATAGCATAGACCCTCTCAATATTCAAGCAAAATCGATTTGTTGATTATCACGAATATTGAGAGGTGTTATTGTTGATTTTTTACATCACAGGAACAATATAGAAGCTGAATGATAACTCATCTTCAAATTCAATTCTGTATTGCTTTAAGGTGTTAGGTCCACAGCTGTTTGTGCCTGTGCCACGCATAAATCCATCGATATTAAGACAAACATGTCCGTCATCCTTGATATCCTCTAAATGCTTGGCTTTTCTGAGTGTCTTGTTTGAATAACTGTGAGCTGAGAAGGAGAAGAAATCCTTTCTGCAGTGGATCATTATACCCTTACCATCATCATCCTTGAATGTTACGTAACGACATTCTCCGTGATTTCCGTTTTCCTGCGGACGAATATAATCGACATTAAGCTCGCTGAGCTTTGTATCATAAACACCGATGAGGCTCTGAGCCTTAAAATCGTTAAGATTTTCAAGCTCACCAAGACCATAGTAGCTTATATTCTGAAGAGTCTTATCAAGATTGATTGAAAGACCGTATCTCGGAATATCAAACCTCTTCTGGAATCTGCTCTTATACCAAACCTTAGGCTTAACACTCATGATACCGCTCGGGAAGATAGTATATTTAATCTCACACTCAAAGATTTCCTTGCCCTTGAATGAAAGTGTTCCCTTTGAAACAATCTTGATCTTACCCTCTTTTTCTTTCATTTCATATGAAGAGAGTCTGCCGTTGTATATGAGCTTATCGAGAGCTTCCCAATTTTTAACAATATTTCTGTCATTGTCAAGATAAGCTCTGTAGAGGTTATGGGCAAAGCCTTCATTACCGTCAAGAATCTGTTTACCATCTATTTCATAGCTGATAAGAGCACCGGTTTCAAGG
>JAZQUF010000036.1:0-1954 GCA_045631165.1 Acutalibacteraceae bacterium | reverse complement strand
TATAACTATGCAGTTATGGAGTGTGCTATTGCTCATCAGGGCGCAAGCGCACCTGCATATATTGCTCTTTTCAGTGGTATACCGTTCTTGATTTTAATTGCTGTCTGTCTGATAATCGGCAGATTACTTAAGGAGAAAGAATAATGGAAAAGCTTATAGTTGACCGAATAGTTGGTGATATTGCAGTGCTTGAAAAAGAAGACAGAAGCCGTGTAGAGGTTTTGCTTTCCGAAATTGTGCCGGACGTTAAAGAGGGGAGTATTCTTCTTTTTGACGGTGATAATTACTTTGCCGATAAAGAGAGTGAAGATGAAAGAAGAAGGAAGCTCTTTGCAATGCAGGAAAGCTTGAAAAAAAGGTCTCAGAATTGATTTTAAGCCTATCGTTAAGGTGATATTTTAAGGTTAAATATTGATTTTTTATAAAAATAGTGGTATTGTTATATTATTATATCCTGGAGGGAATAAGATGAAAAAAATAGTTTCATTAATTTTAGTTTTGTTGTTATTACTTACAGCAGCTCCTTTTGTTTATGCTGAAGAAAATAATTCACAGGAAGTTGCTACAACAGTTCAGTTTGGATCGTACCCTCAGACTCAGGTTACCGATGAGGAATTGATTGCACTACTTGATGAGTCAGCTCCTGAATGGGAAGAGTGGATAAGCTACGGCTATAGCTCCGGTACCGGCAGCAAAGGTACTATGATAACCGGAGACTGGATGAGATATATTGATATCAGTGTTGACGGTACTAAGTACAGAGGCGTTTGTTTTGTACAGTACAGACCCCAGTATGTCTATAGCCCCGGAGCGACGGGACTTGGCTCTTATCAAGACGACAACGGTTTCTATACAGAAACAAACTACTGGTTTGAGTTTGAGCCTGTAACCTGGAAAATCCTTGATTATGAAAGTGGACTTGTAGTAAGTGAAATCAGCATTGATGCTCAGCCGTTTAACAGCACTATTTATTATAATAGCGACGAGACAGATCTGACATTTGCACATTTCATCGAAAGTACATACAAAAATTATGCATGCAATTATGAATTCAGCACAATAAGAGCTTGGTTAAATAACGAGTTTTATAATACTGCATTTTCTGCTGATGAAAAAACTAAGATCGAGACTTCTACAATAAGCAACAATGGTTATTATACTTTAACTTCTGAACCCGGTTATGAAGCTCTTGATAGCAGCGAAACGACCGATAAAATCTTTCTTCTTGCATATGATGAGGTTTTAAACAGTGAGCTTGGATTCAATTCAAGCAGTGTTAACCGCGATGCAGCGCGAAAAGCTTGCGGCAGTGACTATGCAAAATGTCAGGGCCTTTATGTTTATACCGGTTCCGGAAAAGAAGGTAACGGTAACTCATATTGGATTCTTCGCTCAGCAGGTGTTGATTCATATCGCAACTGCAATGTGCATTATAGTGGCGGAGTAGGAAACATCTTCAATGTTGCAAGCACCTATGGCGGTATCAGACCGGCGTGTATCTATAACGGTTTGCCTGAGCTTGAAGTGCCTGTTCATAAGCATAAAGATGAGGATTCTGACAATCGTTGCGATGTTTGCGATTTTGATATGACTGAACCTTGTAACTGCAAATGTCATCTTGACGGTTTTGCAGGATTTATCGGTAAAATTTTACTCATAGTATGGAAACTCTTTAATATTAAAAATGAATGTGCTTGCGGAATAGCTCATTATTAATATTTTAGTGTCTGAAAAGATTAAAAAAATATATAAAAACTATTGACTTAATCCCCACGCTGTGCTATAATCTTTCGCGATAACGCACGCGTGGGGATTGGTGCGCCCGTTTCACTCCGTCGGAGTGTGGCTTGCTTTAGAACCCGCGGTGGTTAAAAAACGAAAAAAGGGAGGATATTACAATGTCAGTAGTATCAATGAAACAGCTCCTCGAAGCTGGCGTTCATTTTGGCCATCA